>CAZMYG010000013.1:0-28306 GCA_964570465.1 uncultured Planctomycetales bacterium | reverse complement strand
CGCGAATAAAGCAGTCGATTGCTTTCTAAATCCCAGACCTCGAAGAAATACTTTCCAAGATTGGTGTCGTCGACCAAATTCACACGACTTCCCGGCCAATCCCCTTCGAGTCGGATTTGATCGAGGCTGATATGTTCTTCCTTCGCCTCGCCGCTGTGGTAGTAGTCGAAACGCAGAGTTTTTCCGGTAAACCAAGAATCGAACTCGATAGAAGCGGGAGCGAAAGCCAAAACGAGAAATGCAAAATTAAGAATCATCTTTTGGTCCTTTTTTGCTGAGAGTGACGCTTCAGAGTGCCCCAGTATGCGCTGCGTTTTTAACGGTGCAACTAGTCAATTTCTGGCTTTCAGACAACAGAAAGAATCCGCCGATAAGAGCTGCCATGAACCAATTGAAAATGCGCTCTTTCCCTTGCCTCTTAACTCTATTTTTTATGTTTTGTTTGGAGGGTACAAAAAAAGAAAGCGTTGTCGCCGACCAAAAGAACAATGCCCAAGAACTTGGATTGGCTATTTGTGCTGGAGATCCCGCGGCGTTCGACAAACTCGAAACCCTAGCTGTCGCGGCTTATGAAGAATTCCGCAACAGCAAAAGTCGAAAGGGTTTTGAAAAAATCAGACCTGCATTTGACATTCTTGGAAAAGAAGCCGGCAAAGGGAATGACTTTGCGCTGAAGGCCTTGCTTCGAGGGTTACGCTCTCCATCCCTCGATGGCTTTTCAACTAATGCACTTGGCGATGCAGCCGGAATGGGAAATCAGAAAGCACTCGAAGTTCTTCTCGAACCAGAGAAATACGGGACTTTGTTGTCTTCCACTGTAGGCGCCCTCGCTCGCGCAGCGGAAAGTGGGGATACACGAATCGTTGATTGCTTAACCAAGGTGATCTCCGACAAAAAACAGCGCTCACTTCATCACATGGCCACAGGTGGGATATGCAACGCGATGGAGAAAGGAAATGAAAAGGCGCTTCAAGTCTTGACTTCTCTCTTAGATCACGAGGATACAGCCGATGATATACAACGTTTAATCCTCACCAGTCTGGGTAAAGCAAAACGCAAAAGTTATGGGAACAGCGCGTTGCCCGCCTTGATCTCCTTGCTGCGCAAGAAAAAAGAGCTCGCTCAGACAATCGAAGTGCTGGGTGTGTTTGGACCCGATGCTGCAGAAGCTGCACCTGATTTGGTTGCGCTCTTACAGGAAGCTGATTTAAGAGATTCGGCCGTAGAGAGCTTGGTAAAAATTGGCCCTCCTGCGCTTCCTTCCTTAGAGAACGCGATGCGAAATGGAGACACGCCAACTCAACAAAGCGCAAAGCATGCCATTTCACGCATTCAAGCTTTGGCAGCGCCCCAAAAAGTAGTTACTGGACCTGAGGGAGTGCTTGCAGAAGTTCTCGGCACAAAAATTTATTCCACAGAACTGGAACTACCCCAAGAACGGTTATCACAATGGAAGGAAAAACTTTCGGAAGAGCAGTTCAACAAATCGCTCGCACAATATCGCAGAGCACAGCCAGAAAAAATCCGCGCTTTAATCCTTCTCAAACTGTTCGAACCCTACGACGAAAAGCATGGGTTAAAGCCAACAAAAGAGGAAATCCAGGAATTCATGGAGGGAATGGCTGCAAAGGGCAATTCTGATCTCGAAGGTGAAGCGTTGAAAAAGATGCCTTCATCTAACAGCCTTTATGCTCAACTTGCTCCGTCTTTGGTGTTGTCCTGGAAGCGAAACAAACTTTTGTTTGAGCAGTATGGAGGAAGAATAGGCGTATATCCTCAACAGCTCACGCCCGAACCTTTGGATGCCCATCTCGCGTTCTTAAAGGAAAGAGAACAAAACGGCGATTTTCAGATTTATGATGTTTCCTTCCGCGAAGCTTTCTGGGCTTACTTCACATCAGAAAAACGCACCTTTCTTTCCTCCAAGGAAGGCAAATCCATGATGAACATCCCCTATTGGAAACAGTGAAAAGCTTAGGCCAAACTTCCCAATCGGCCCGTTAAGTTTTCATCTGGAATGCGCAGGCGATCCACCACACGTCCTTCCTTCAGTGCGTCAAAAATCTCCGGTACATCAGTCGGCGTAACTCCGCCATACCAGGTATCTTGAGGATAGACGACGACGGTCACACCACAGCTGCATTGATCGAGACAGCCGGCGCTGCTTGCACGGACAATTTTTCGCCAACCTCGTTTTTCGATTTCTTCTTTCATCGCAGCACGAACTTGTGCGGCACCTTTTGTCGCGCAGCAACCTTTTGGGTTTTCTGGCGGGCGTTCGTTTTCGCAAATGAAAATATGGTGGAGGAACTTGGCCACGGCTATTTCGTTTCTAAGATTTGTCTCGCGATGACGGTTTTTAAAACTTCGGTCGCGCCTTCGTAAATTCGCAGCGCGCGAATCTCGCGATAGAGTCTCTCGACAACCTCGCCTTTTAAAACCCCTTTTCCACCGTGCAACTGCAGCGCGCGATCGATGATCCAGCTCGCCGTCTCCGTGGCAAAGTACTTCGCCATGCTAGCCTCTTTCGTGATGCGCTCGGTTCCTTGATCCTTCTTCCAAGCCGAGCGGTAAACAAGCAAACGCGCTGCTTCCCACTGTGTTTCTATGGAAGCAATTTCCATTTGTACCGCTTGGAACTCGGCAAGCGCTTTGCCGAATTGTTGGCGCTGTTTGACATGAGCAATTGCTTCGTCAATCGCGCGGCGCGAGAGACCAAGTGCTGCTGCGCCCACACTGGTTCGGAGCAAATCTAGAGTCTGCATTGCGATCTTGAATCCATCACCAGTTGCGCCAAGCAAGTTCTCTGCCGGAATCCGACATCCTTCGAAACCAAGCTCGCCAATGGGGTGAGGCGCCATCACTTCGAGTTTCTTCTTGAGTACCAAGCCTGGAGCATCTTTTTCTACGACGAAGGCAGAGATCCCTTTATGTCCGGCAGCCGCATCGGTTTTTGCAAAGACAATGTAGAAATCAGCAATGCCTGCATTGCTGATAAAAGTTTTTGCTCCATCGAGAATCCACTCGCTGCGCCCGCGCACCGCGGTGGTTTTCAAGGCCGCTACATCGGAACCCGCGTCGGCTTCGGTGACGGCGAAAGCCGCGATCATTTCTCCTGCGCCAACCGCAGTCAGAAATCGACGCTTCAGTTCCGGTGTTCCAGCAAGCGTGATGGGATAAGAGCCCAAAGCCTGCATCGCGAAGAGAAACTCGGCCATGCCGTGACGGACGCCCAGTGCCTCGCGAATCAAACAGAGAGAGCGCAAGTCGATATTCGCGTTGGCTCCTCCAAAGGCTGCGGGAATGACATAGCGCAGGAAACCCGCCGCTCCTAGTCTCTTAACAAATTCTCGTGCGGCAACCGCTTCGTCAGATTGGACAAAAATCGAATCGAGTTCCGCCGAGGCGAAACTCTCTACTTTCTGTGCGAGTTCTCGGTGTGCGTCTTCGAAGAAGAATTCAAATCCTGATCTCATGATTGAAATCTCACAGGCCGCTTATCTCTAAACGCGAAGTAGGCTTCTTTGTAATCAGGATGCAGCATGCACTCGGCTTGGGCTTCCGCTTCTGCCTCTAAAGCTTGTTCGAAACTCATTTCCGCCTCGCGATTGAGCATCTCTTTGGTCATTTCCATTCCAAAGCTAGGGCCATCGGCGAGTTTTTTCGCCATCGCGCGTGCAGCAGCTTCGAGTTCAGCGGCTTTCACCACCTTATTGTAGAGGCCGATGCGATACGCCTCTTGCGTGGAGATGAAATCGCCTGTCATCAAAAGTTCACTCGCATTTCCTAAACCAACAATTCGGGGCAGCAGCCAGGCAATGCCCATATCCGCACCAGAAAGACCCACCTTCACAAAGAGAAAAGCGATTTTCGCTTCTTCGGCAGCAACGCGAATATCCGCAGCAGCAGCCATTACCGCACCCGCACCACAAGTGGTTCCGTTGAGCGCAGCGACAATCGGCTTGCGAAGTGCGCGCATATTTTTGATCAGATCACAGGTCATTTTTGTGAACTGCAAAAGCTCCGGTTTTTTCATCGCGAGCAGAGGACCAATGATGTCGTTCACATCGCCGCCAGAACAAAAGGCACGACCTTTTCCTGTCAGGACCAAGGCACGAACGGATTTACGCTGCGCAAGTTGTGGAAAAAAATCCCGCAGCTCGGCATAGCTCTCGAAAGTCAGCGCATTCAATCGCTCAGGGCGATTGAGCGTCAGCGTCCCAATGCCCTCGTTTTCCTCATATAGAAATGTCTTTGGATTCATCAAATGACCGCCGTCGCTTCGAGTTCGACTTTGGCCCCTTCTTCAAACAAACCCTTCACTTCCAAAAGCGCCATGGCCGGAAAGTGCTTACCCATTTTCTCGCGATACTTCACACCAATTTGTTCTCTTGCGGCGCTGTATTCCTGTTTGCTCGTTACATAAATCGTCAAGCGAACAATATTGTGCGGCCCACCGCCGGCTCGATTCACGACGCGCAATACATTAGAAAGAGCCCTTTCAAACTGGGTGACAAAATCAGTCCCTGTCAATTTTCCGCTTTCGGTACGGGCGACTTGTCCGGCGACAAATAAAAGTTTTCCTCCAGGCACCATAATGCCGTGATTGAAACCAACCGCGGGGCCGAGCTCAGGGGGATTTACATAAGTCATTTCCATATTCAATTTCTCCTGTAGGGGCGGCGCATGCGCAGCCCCTACGTTATTGGTATCGCCTGTCCGTTGATTGCGCCAGCTTGATCGGAAGCGAGAAACAAGGCAAGTGCAGCTACTTCTTGCGGCTCAATCAATCTTCCCAGCGGATTGGCCGACTCGATATGTTTGCGAATCTCGGTTTCTTTGCGTCCGGTTTTTTCGATCATGTTTTTCACATTGCGATCAGTGAGTTCGGTATTCACATAGCCGGGACAAATCGCATTCACTGTCACACCTTTTCCAGCGAGCTCCACAGCAAGCGAACGAGTGAAACCCAGCAATCCATGTTTCGAAGCGGCGTAAGCAGTAATGTACGCGCTACCAGAAAGTGCGGCTGTTGAAGCAATTTGAATCACTCGACCAAAACCCCGCTCGATCATCGAAGGCAAAACAGCTTGAGTACAGAGAAATGCGCCGGTCAGATTCAAAGTCAGTAATTCATTCCAGAGCTTCAAATCTGTTTTGAGAAAAGCGGCACTTTTTGCCGTGCCCGCGTTGTTCACGAGCACATCGATCGCGCCAAATTTCTCGCGGCAACCGGCAATCACCCTCTCTACACTTTTAGGATCTGTGACATCGAGAGAAAAGGAAATCGCCTCTCCGCCTTCTTTTTGAATTTGTGCGCAGACTGCATCGACTTCGGATTTGGTGCGAGCGCCCACTGCGACGCGATAATCGGCCTTTGCAAAAGCTAAAGCGTTGGCTTTACCAATTCCTCGACCTGCTCCAGTGATGAAGACGGCTTGTTTTGCCTGATTCGGCATGGCGGACATTCTAGCCAAGAGCAAGGGTTGGCGTTGCAGAGAACTCTTCGGAAAAACGTCCGATCAAGGAATCTTTCACCGCCTTCATGGAGGGAGTGTTGCCGAGCTCGCGCTCGATCGAAGTCATGATCGCAGGATCGAGACCGCAGGGACGGATAGTTTGAAACAGAGAAAGATCGGTATAAACATTCAAGGCAAAGCCGTGATAGCTCACCCATTTTCGACAAGCGACGCCAATCGAAGCGATCTTGCGTGAACCAATCCAAACGCCGGTGAGTCCGGATTGGCGATCGCCTTCGAGGCCAAAATCTGCAAGCGTTCGGATCAGCACCTCTTCGAGCCGACGCAAATACTCGTGCAAGTCTCTATTTTCTGCAGAGAGATAGAGAATGGGATAGCCCACGATTTGCCCTGGAGCGTGAAGGGTCAAATCGCCACCACGCTCGATTTCAAAAACAGGGATTTCTAAATCGGCTGGCAATTTCGCCTTGCGTCCACAAGTAACAACCGTTGGATGCTCGAGCAAAAGCAAGGTGTCCGGAGATTTTTTCGCCGCGCGCAATTCGACGAGTTCTTTCTGCATCTCCCAAGCCTGCGAATATTCCACAAGCCCAAGATCGAGAACGCGCAGTCCCTCGTTCTTTGCGACAAAGCTTTTCTTCTTTGTCTTAGTAGTTTTACTTGCCTTGGAAGATGTGTATCGCTTCGCCATGAATGGACTCCGCGGCTTCCATAATCGCTTCGGGTAAGGTTGGATGCGCGTGAACAGTGAGGGCCAAATCGTCCGCGCTCGCGCCGAGTTCGATCGCCAAGGTCACTTCTGCAATCAGCTCCGTCACCTCGGGACCAACCAGGAAAGCGCCCAATACTTGATTGGTGTTTTTGTCCGCGACGATTTTTGCAAAACCTTCGGTTTCGTTAAGACTCAAGGCTCGACCCGAAGCGGCGAAAGGAAACTTACCGACAACCGGATCAAAACCGGATTTTTTTGCCTCTTCCTCGCTCAATCCGACATAGGCCACTTCGGGTGCCGTGAAAATCACCGCGGGAATTCCCTTCACATCGAAGACGGTCTTTTTCCCGGCAATCGCTTCTGCGGCGACGATGCCTTCTTTCGAACCCTTATGCGCAAGCATCGGCTGCCCAGCGATGTCGCCGATGGCAAAAATATGCGACACATTCGTGCGCCGTTGCATGTCGACGGGGATAAAGCCTTTTGTATCGAGTTTTACTCCCGCTTTATCGAGACCGAGCCCTTCGGAATTGGGTCGGCGGCCAACGGAAGAAAGAATCTGATCGACTTCGATTTCGCGAGTCTTGCCCGCTTCTTCGATTTTTACCTTGAGTCCAGTCTTCCCTTTGCTGTAGCCCAAAGCCTTGGCGCCGAGAATCGCTTCGACCTTTTTCTTCTTGAGGGAACGCGCGACAACCGCGGTCAAATCCGGATCTGTACCAGGCAAGAGCCCCGGAGTCATCTCGATCACTGTGACCGCGGAACCGAGATTCGCGTACATCGTCCCGAGTTCGAGGCCAATATAGCCTCCGCCAATCACCAACAATCGCTTCGGTGCTTCTTTCGGTGCGAGAGCTTCGGTCGAAGACCAAACCTCTTTACTGAAATCGAAACCGGGAATCGCAATTGGCCGCGAGCCCGTCGCAATCACAAAATGGTTCGCCGAAATTTTCTCCGTCCCACTTGCGGTCTTGACCTGAATTTCTTTTGACGAAAGAAAGCTCGCCTCACCCTTCACGAGTTCGATCTTGTGCTGTTTGAATAAGAAGGAAACTCCGCCGGTCAGCTTCTTCACGACACTGTCTTTCCAACTGACTAATTTTGCAACGTCGAGAGAAAGATCTTTGACCGTAATTCCCATCACTGCTGCTTCGCGAATTTTGTGCAGCAACGACCCTGCCTGAATCATCGCCTTCGAAGGAATACAGCCGACGTTTAAACAGACACCGCCGACTTCCGCTTTTTCAACAACGATGACTTTCTTCCCCTGCTGAGCGAGGCGAATCGCGCAGACATAGCCTGCCGGCCCCGCGCCAATGACGACGACTTCAGTATTTCGAGAAGCCATTGCGCTCGATTTCCTTTCTAGAATTGTTTTTTCCGCCACTTACAACACTCCTGGCTGTCCGTTTTGAAGCGGCAGATTGTAGCCACTCAATCCAGAAAGCGCGATTTAGTAAACACCCCCTATTTTTCAGCATAGACATCTTCAAAAAGAGTTTCAGGCGCCGGAGCTGGGGCCTTCTCCGCTTCGGTGATGGCCTCGGAGATTTGATCGTTCCAGTCTCCGTGAAGAGCCTTTTCCTTCGTATTGTCCCAAAGCTTTTTCTTCTCGAGATAACGGCGTAGTCGATCGATGGGATCTTTCTTTTCCCAAAGCATCGCAACGGATTCGTCGCGGTATTTGCTGGGATCGTCGGAAGAAGAATGCCCGAGTCGGCGGAAGGTCACCGCTTCAATAAAGGTGGGGCCTTTTCCGGCGCGCGCTTTTTCAATGGCGGCTTTGGTTTCGCTATACACCGCGAGCGCATCGTTGCCGTCGACTCTTACAGAAGGCATTCCGTAGGCCTGAGCTTTGATCGCGTAGGTCTCCGAAGCCGTTTGTTTTTCGGTGGGAACTGAGATGGCCCATTGATTGTTCTGACAAAAGAAAACGACGGGCGCTTTGTAAACCGCAGCGAAATTCATCGCCGCGTGAAAATCATTCGAAGAAGTCGCACCATCGCCGAGATAGCCAATGGCGACGGTTTTCTTTTTTCGATACTTCATCGCAAGCGCTACGCCGAGTGCGTGTGAGAGCTGAGTACCGATTACAGAAGACATGGAGACGTAGTGACCTTCTTTGAAAGAATAATGGCAAGGCATCTGCCGGCCTTTGCATACGTCGAGCGAGTTACCAATACATTGCGCTACGAGTTGAACTAAAGGCATGCCGCGCACGAGCGCAGCCCCGGCTTCGCGCAACGCTGGCAAAATCCAATCGTCTTTTTCCAACGCAAAAACGCTCGCAATCGTTGCAGCTTCTTGCCCTGTCGTGGGCCCGTAGAAACCGATTCGTCCTTGGCGTTGGAGATTCAACATGCGTGTATCGAGTACACGCAACAAGGTCATGTAGCGGTAGATTTCGAGGAGTTGTTTTGAAGAAAGATCGATGTCGCGTTTGCTAGATCCGTCCTCTCGAAGAATTTGTAGGGGCGGCGCATGCGCCGCCCCTACGCCATTTGCGGATTCGCCGCGTTTATTCATGCCAATGGCTTAGGGATTTCCGAGGAAGAGCAATGCCGGGTTCTGAAGTACGCGAATCACTTCGTTCATGAATCTCGCACCAGTGGCACCGTCGACAACGCGATGATCGATGGAAATCGAAAGATACATGATCTCGCGCACGACGATTTGATTGTTCTCACGCACGACCGGGCGTTTCTGAATTTTGTGAACTCCAAGAATCGCGACTTCGGGAATGTTGATCACGGGCGTCGCAAAGAGCCCGCCGATATTTCCCGCATTCGTAATCGTGAACGTTCCGTCGCGCAAATCTTCGAGACCAAGTTTTCCGACTCGCGCTTTCTCCGAGATGACTTGTATATCTCGCGCGAGATCGTAAATCGATTTGCGATCAACGTCTTTCACGACGGGAACGATCAAACCTTTGTCCGTATCGACGGCAATTCCGAAGTTGTAATAGCGCTTGATGATGATTTCGTTTTTCGCTTCATCCATCGTCGAGTTCAACGCGGGATAACGGCGGAATCCCTCGACGAGCGCCTTCATAATGAAAGGCAGATAGGTGACACTCACGCCTTGAGCTGCACCGCGCGCTTTCGCTTCGCTGCGTAACAACACTAGTTCAGTCACATCCACTTCATCGACATAGGTGAAATGTGCTGCGGTGTCTTTCGACTTGCGCATTTGTTCGGCGATTTTTCGCCGCAAGCCAATCATCGGAACATGTTCTTCGCGCGGCCCTGTGGGCAGAGGTGCGGGAATGCGTTGTGTATTTCCAGGGGCATATTCGCCAGGACGAACTTCAACGACGCGAGAAGACGAACCAATGCCGCGCACATCTTCCTTGGTCACTCGACCGTTGGGTCCGCTGCCGCGAATTTGTCGCAGATCCACTCCCAACTCTCGTGCGAGCTTGCGCGTCGCTGGAGCAGCGAGTACTCGCATTGGTGTGGGCGACATCGTAGCGGTAGCTACTGGAGCTGACGGCGTTTGTACGGGCGGCGCATGCGCCGCCCCTACGGCATTCTGCGTTTTAGCAGCCGCAGGAGCTTTCGCCGCTGCTGGAGCCGCGTGGGCGCCACCGTGAGATTTCGCAGAAGCTCCACCCGCATCGAGTACCACGAGCACGGATTCGACCGGCACCTTCTCTCCAAGCTTGGCGCGTAGCTCGAGCACCTTGCCCGCAACAGGCGAAGGCACTTCAACAGTCGCCTTATCCGTCATCACCTCGCAAAGAGGTTGATCTTCTTTGACGACGTCACCGGGTTTCACAAACCACTTCGTGATTTCTCCCTCGGCAA
Source organism: uncultured Planctomycetales bacterium (assembly GCA_964570465.1). GTDB lineage: Bacteria > Planctomycetota > UBA1135 > UBA1135 > CAZMYG01 > CAZMYG01. Next base: position 18,308 of record CAZMYG010000013.1, on the reverse strand, counting down.
CTCCTTCACCAATATCCGGCAATCGAAATTCATACGGCATAGCGTGTCTCCCTAGTAATTCACCACTTTTTCAATTCCCGCAAGAATGCGCCGCACATCGGGCATATAAGTATTTTCCAAAGTGTACGGGAAAGGCGTATCAAAACCCGCCACTCGAACAATCGGGGCTTCGAGCACATCGACCGATTTTTCAGCAATCAATGCGGAAAGTTCCGCACCGAAACCGCAGGTTTTTGGCGCTTCGTACACGATCACCGCGCGGCCGGTTTTTCCAACGGCCTGCAACAAGGCTTCTTCATCGAGAGGCACCAAGGTACGCAGATCGAGAATCTCGCATTCAATTCCCTTCTGTGCAGCTTCCGCGGCAGCCTTTTCACAAACGGGAATCATCGCGCCGTAGGCAACGAGAGTGACATCCTTTCCTTCACGCGCAATTCGAGCCTTGCCCAGAGGAACCACATGCTCGACCTCAGGCACTTCGCCTTTGAGCGTGCGATAAATTCTCTTGGGCTCGAGGAAGATCACCGGGTCTTCATCGCGAATCGCAGACGTCAACAAACCCTTGGTATCCGCGGGAGTGGAAGGGATCACGACTTTCAAACCAGGGGTGTGACAGAAATAAGCCTCGGCGGATTGAGAGTGATAGTGACCACCTTTGATTCCACCGCCATAAGGTGAGCGGATCACCATCGGGCAGGTGTATTGTCCACCGGAACGATAGCGGAACTTCGCGGCCTCACTCACGATTTGATCGAAGGCGGGATAGATGAAATCGAGGAATTGAATTTCCGCGACGGGGCGCAATCCATAAATCGCCATTCCAATCGCGGCTCCAATAATTCCCGTCTCCGAAAGTGGCGTGTCAAAACATCGTGCCTCACCGAACTCTTGCTGCAAGCCTTCGGTCGCTAAAAACACTCCACCCTTTTTCCCCACATCCTCGCCAAAAACGAGAACCGAATCGTCGCGGCGCATTTCGGTGCGCAAGGCATCGGTCACCGCTTGCAATAAAGTTAAAGTCGCCATCTTTGTGCCTTGTTTACTTTCCTTTTTCGTTGCGGTTTTCATAGAGGAAACGCTCCTTGCTCTTCATCTCCCTTAGCTCCAGAAGCCTCGAGCTGTTTTAATTCTTCCCACTGCTCGCGAAGCGTCACGGGCATTTCTGCATACACATCTTCGAACATCGAAGAAAGCGGAGGCGGGCCAGCAGATTCAGCCGCATGAATCGCCTCGGTCAGCTCGTTCGTGGCCCAATCCTGGGTTTCCTTTTCAAACTTCTCGCTCCAGAGATTTTTCTTCGCGAGATATTTCTGAAAACGCGAGATGGGATCCTTCTTCGCCCACTCCTCGACTTCTTTCTTGTCGCGATAGCGAGTCCAGTCGTCGGAAGAAGAATGCGAACCCATGCGATAGGTGTAGGCTTCGATGAAAGTCGGCCCGCCACCTTTGCGTGCGCGGTCGGCCGCTTCTTTCGTCACCTGATACACCGCGAGCACATCGTTGCCATCGACACGTATGCCAGGCATCCCGTAAGCGACAGCTTTTTCTGCCATGGTCTCGCAAGCGGTCTGGTCGCAAAGAGGCACCGAGATCGCCCATTGATTGTTTTGGCAGAGGAACACAACCGGCGATTTGTAAACGCCCGCAAAGTTCATCGCCGCGTGAAAGTCATTCGAAGAAGTACCGCCGTCACCCATGCCGGCCAAAACGACGACCTTGTCTTTTCGATAGCGCGCGGCCATTGCTGCGCCGACGGCTTGAGTCAGTTGAGTTCCAATGGGACTAGAAATCGAAACGAAATTCGGATTTCGAAAGGCATAATGCACCGGCATCTGCCGTCCTTTGGTCAAATCCTTCGAGTTTCCAAAACACTGATGCATCATGTCGGAGAGCTTAGCTCCTGCATACAAAGCAAGCCCCGGATCGCGATAGGTCGGGAAAATCCAATCGTCTTTTCCCAGCGCCGCCGCCGCGCCGATTTGGGCCGCTTCTTGCCCCAGACAAGAAACATAGAAACCAATTCGCCCTGCTCGCTGAAGCTTCAACGCGCGATCGTCGAGTGTGCGCGTAAGCAGCATATATTTGTAGAGGCGAAGCAGTTGGTCCTTCGAAAGCGCCGGCTCTTTACCGTTCACTTTTCCACTTGTTTCCAAAACTTGTAGTAGCTGTGCTGTCATCCTGCACTCCGAATTAGATTCTCAATGAAAAATTCCCCCGCCCGATACGAACTGCGAACTAAGGGCCCGGAAGCGACATAGCGAAAGCCAATCTCTTCCCCGTAGCGTTTCAACTCCTCAAATTTTGTGGGAGTGACATATTCGGCCACCGGCAAATGCCAAGCGCTCGGTCGCAAATACTGCCCAAGCGTCAAGAAATCAACTCCAACCTGGCGCAGATCGCGCATCGACTGGCGAATTTCCGCTTCCGACTCGCCAATCCCTAACATTAAAGAGGATTTGGTGAATTGCTTGGGATTTAATTCCTTCACGATTTCCAAAACGCGAAGCGACTGACGATAATTCGCCCGCTGATCGCGCACCGCGCCGGTCAATCTCTCAACAGTTTCGGTGTTATGCGCAAACACCTCCGGCTTCGCACCGAGAACAGACTCGATCGAATCGCGTTTTCCCTCGAAATCTGAGGTCAAAATCTCGAGCAAGATCTCCGGCTTACGCGCTTTGATTCCCTGCAAGGTTTGCGCGACGAGCAAAGCTCCGCCATCTTCAAGATCATCGCGATTCACCATCGTGATCACGAGATAGTTCAAATTCGTCTGTGCGACTGCTTTTGCCACGCGCTCGGGCTCACCCCAATCGACAACCCCGCGAGGATTGCCTGTCTTCACCGCACAAAAGCGACAACCGCGCGTGCAAGTGTCGCCCAGCAACATAATGGTCGCCGTTCCCCCGCCCCAGCATTCGCCTACATTGGGACACTGAGCCTCTTCACAAACCGTGTGCAAACCTAGGCTTTTCAGCGTTCCTTTTAACTGGGCATAGTTCTCCCCACCCGGCAGGCGAACCTTAAGCCATTCCGGTTTTCTTTCTGTGGGAGTTGCAGAAGGCAAATTCATCTGTCTTTTGAAAAAATGAAGGGGGAAATGATAGCAGTCAGCTTTGATCCCGGCCAGGAGGCGATAAGTACAGAAATGTGAGTATCGAAGCGCGATTATTTCGCCAACTGCAAAGAGATCACAATATCGTCTGACTGACCTTGATCATCCTTGTGATCGGGACCCCAGCTATAAAGCAGGCATTGATTATCTCTTTGTCGGTAGGAAATCTTCGAAAAGTCCGCAAAAGGGTCTTTGGGAATCTCAGGGAGAAACTCGGGCATTAATAACTCCAACGTTTTTGGAAACTCGCCTTTTTGTAATCGATAGAGTTTTAAAGTAAGGGCTGCTGAGAGAAGTTTCATCCGAGCTGCGCTCTCATAATAAAGTGTCAGAGTATTTACTGGGGCAGGGACAATTAACTCAAAAAAAATCTTCGCGATTTTCTTACAAGAATCATGCGATTTTGATTCATAGCATTGCTGATGTAGTGTTTTCAGCTCTTTCCGATATTGCGCTGCCTCTGTTTTGATGGATTGATAAGCAGATTCGAGAAGTTCAGGACGATTACTTTCGAAAGCCTTTTTGTAGATCTTGGAAAATTCCCCCAACATCTCTTCTAAGCTCGATGACAAAACTTCTTTTTCCCGAATTCCCTTTAACTGCCCCGGTTTTCCTAGATCCGATTTGATACGTCTCAACGTACGGTTCGCATCATTTTGAAAGGCAATATCAAGCCCCGTTTCCTTTTGCTCCAAGGAAAGACTTTGCTCTAAAAACTTTTTCCATCCAGATTCAGGAATCCCTGGATCATCTATATGTTTTTTAGCCAATTCAAAAAAGAGAACTTGCAAAGCGCTTTGCTGCATTTTCCCAGATAGCCCCGATTCAAAGTTTTGGCCCAAGTGAAAAGAAAGACTCAATAACAAGAGACAGTTTTCCAAAGCTTGCTCATGTTTTTTCTCTGCAAAAAAAGACTCTGCTTCCCAAAAGAGCCCATGGCCGAGAAAGTGAATTCGAAAACTCGTATTGGAAGTATCTGGCTCTGGGTCTGATTTTTTCACAAAGCTGCAAAACTCTTTCGCGGCTCCTTTTTTTAACCAAGAGATTGCTTCTTTGTTTTTTTCGAGAAAGTTTTTTACCGCCAGGGGATCTGGATTTTCTTTCAAAAAGAAATCGGGTTCAGGATCTTGGAAAAGTCCCGCAGCTTTCTCGTAAAAGTGCGCTGCGTTTTCAGGCTCTTTGGGGTTTTGCTCTTGGAACTCGAGGGGCGTCATCAAGAAAACGATCGCCAACCAAGCAGGAAGAATTTGCATGGGGACAATTATCGGCCAAGAAACTCTCGCGAATAAAATCCTCCTGCAATTGCAGACTGGGGTTGCTTTGGTAGGATTTTGCTTCCTAAAAACTCTTGAGGATTACAACGATGTCTTTTCTAAAAGCCTTTTCTCTCCAGCGTTCGTTTTCGTCCGTGCTGTTTCTTGCCGCGATTCTCTGCGCAGCTTGTGGTGGCGGAGGGGGCGGAGGTTCGCAAGGATTTCGTGTTGTATCTAGCGATCCCGCAGCGAACACCGCAGCTGTCAGTGTCTCTCCGCTGATTTCTTTCCGTTTCAATCGCTCTTTGGATGCCTCTACCGTGAATGAGACTAACTTCTCTCTCTTCACTTCGGCAGGCTCGATTCCAAGCAGCATTAGCTATGACAATTCGTTGAAGCAGACTTCCATTATGCCCTCTCGTCAGCTCGCTTTAGCGGCCACACACACCGCACGAGCTGGAACCGGGGTCAAAGATGTATCTGGCAAAGCACTCTCGGGTAATTTCGATTTGAATTTCACCACGCGCGATGGAGTTTTTCTGGGCGCCACACCGATTGAATCAAACCCACTGAGTTCTTCGTTACAGACCTTCCGCCTACATTCGAATGGCATCGGATTTGCGCTTTGGACCGATTCCGGGGGCTCGACGACGAATATTTGGGTGAATCGCTTCGACCCCGCTTCTGGCTGGGGAACGCCTTTCGCCTTGGCGAGCGGAATTTTGGTTTGGGCTCTGCCTTTCACTCCAGATCTCGCGATCGATTCAGAAGGCAATGCGATTGCCGTTTGGGAACAAAGAACAGATACGAATAGCAGTGGGACTGTGACCACAGCAGATCTCGCCAGTGTGGTGATGCGCCGCTACGAGCAAAGCTCAGGAAGTTGGTCGGCTCTGCAAATTCTCGATTCCACTTCTACTCTTGAATCATTCCGTCCCTTGGTCACCATCGATGCTCTCGACAATGCCTTTGCGATTTGGGCACAAAAGACGACGACCTTTTCCGACCCCTATGATCTTTGGGTGCGACGTTATTCCAAAGCAGATGATGCTTGGAGTCCCGTGCAAGTTTTGGAATCTGGAACTCGCGACAGCGCCAACTACAAAATCCTCGCTGATTCTTCGGGAAATGGCTTAGCTGTTTGGAGCCAAAATCAACTTGGAGACACAGGTAGTTTTGATCTCACGGCAAGCTATTTTGAACTCAGTTCAAACACTTGGGGATCGCCCACGATTCTCGACAATGTGGATGTTGGCTCGGCTTATGTCAGCGACGCGGGTTTTGCTCCTAATGGCGAAGCATTTGTTCTCTGGCAACAGAAAGTAGGCGCGGGATCTTTTTTTGGAGATCTTGAAATCGTGGCAAACCACTACATTCCTGGGGGTGGTTGGCAGGGTCCTGAAAGTTTAGAGACTCAGAGCGGCGGGGAAACCTTGACCGGTGCAAAGCTTTCGATTGACGCGGAAGGAAATGCTCTCGCGGTTTTCCCCTATTCCAAATCCACAGGCCGCTTCTTCATCTCGAATTACTACAAATCCGGAGAAGGCTGGCAGGGTGAAAGAACGGCCAACGTCGATCTTACCGCCGGTGGATTAGGGTTTTTTGTTTTCTTCTCTGCCGCGTTCGATCCTACAGGCGATGCGATTCTCGCCTGGGGACAATCCCTTGGCGGACAGTCTCATATTTATGCAAATCGCTTTGATCCAACGACAGGTTGGGGAACGCCCGTCACGTTGGAAGCGATTGGAGGCACAACGAGCTTTCCCCGACTCTCCGTCGATGTGCATGGCAATGCTTTGGTGACTTGGCTTCAGGATGGTGGCGGCGGTCGCGAGGACCTTTGGGCAAATCGCTATCTCGCCACGAGCGGCTGGCAAGGTCCGCAAATTTTAGAGACCGATAACAGCGGTGAAGTCAATTTCTCGCAGCACGGCTTCGACTCACTCGGTCGTGCGGTCGTGATTTGGGGACAGGTCGATTCTCTCGCGCGGACAAAGGTCACGAGCAATATTTTCCAATAAGCGTTTGAGGATGGAACTCTTTGCGACTGGATAAGTTTCTGTCCCCTTAAGAACTATTCCGTTTCGATTTGACTGATGAAGTCGAATGAAGTATCGAAACTTTCCCACCTACATCGACATAAATTGGAAGACCTAACTCACGAAGACGCTGTACTTCCTTCCGAATGGCATTTCGAATCCCCTGGCGGATTGCTCTTAAGCGTTGCTCTAAAAACTTCGAACTAACTTTTTTCTTTTTCATTTGCGGGCCTACCTGAAATCGATTCGTAAAGTTCTTTTTCAAACACTGTTGTTTCTTTTTCTTTCTGTCCGCAAGCAACAAACACGATTTGTTCCCCCGAATTGTCGCACAATGTCCAGGTATCGGCCAACGGCTTGTAAATCTCAAAGAAGTTTTTAAGCCCGCGACCAAAGCGTCTTTGCACAACTTCTTCTGGAACATCATGCCCACCTTGGCTCACTCTCAATCGAATTCGCGAGAGGGCCAATTCAACGCTACTCAGCCAAAGATAGATCACGTGGACAAGATAGCCGGATTTTTGCGCTTCAACCAAAAACCGCGCCTGATTGCGCGAAGCCAAAGTCGTTTCGAAACCAAAACTTTCCCTTTTCTTTCGTAGCTCTCGAATGCGTTGCAACATCAATCGCCCTGCTTGAATGGCACTTTTTTCTGGAGCAAATGGCGAGAGCCCCTTCGCGATAAGATCCGCATTCACAAACTGATCGATGTGAAGGCTCTTGGGCAGCAACACACTTGCCGTCGTCGATTTACCGGCCCCGTTTGGGCCAGCGATTACAAAAATTTCTGGCGTCGTGCTCACTTGTGTAAAACTATCACACTTCCTCCCGCCCTGTTCAGAAATACCGTTTACCTTTTACACTGCTCGAATGAGGCTGGATAAATTTCTCTCGCACGCCGGGTTTGGCAGCAGGAAAGAGGTGCATATTCTTCTGCGAGCGGGACGCGTCCGTGTCGATGGGGTTATAGAAAAAGACGGAAAGAAGAAAGTCAGCTCTCAAAACCAAATCACTTGCCATGACAAGAAAGTCGAGATTCCCGGCCTCGTTGTCATCGCCTTTCACAAGCCGACAGGACTAGTGACTTCTACGAGCGATCCCCAAGCCACGATCTATTCGGTTTTGCCATTTGATCCGCAGAAAATCAAACCGATTGGGCGTCTCGACAAAGATACTGAAGGATTGCTACTGCTCACCGACGACGGAAAACTAAATCACGCGCTTTGCTCGCCGCGACATCACGTAGAAAAAGAATATGTCGCCACACTCGACGGCGAGATCATCAACTCTGCGCTCGACAAACTGCGTTCACCTTTCGCCTTAGAAAATGGCGAGAAAGTACGCGGCGCGATTCGTGCCGAAAAAGTTGACAAGAAAACGATTCGAATTGTCATTGATGAAGGAAAATATCACCAAGTTCGGCGTATGTGCGCCGTCGTTGGCTATCGGGTGATGAAACTTTGTCGCACGCGAATTGGACCCATCGAGCTGAACAATCTTTCTAGAGGAGAGACGCGCCTTCTGAACGAGAAAGAATTAGCTGAACTACGCGTATCGGCAAAAATTCGCTGAGCTCATTTCCCTGGTTCTGTTTTGGTTCCCTTCCTAAAGGGAGGAATATGGGGAAGTGTTGGACCAAAATGTTCGGATGCCGTGGACTTAAAAACAGGATCCATTTGAAATCCGGACCCTCCAAAATTGCTATAGTCTCCTCTTAGAAATAACGCGAGATAGCCTTCTTCATAACTTTTGTACGGAGTGCAAACGTAATTTTCTCTAACTAAAGTACTGATGCGATTTTTACCTTGTTTGGTGTAGGCCTCATTTTCATCAAAAACAGAATCGTTGCCTTTTTCCTCATTGATCCCATTGCCGGTCTCGTTGTTGTCTCTGCCAAAACCATTCCACAATTCGTTGCTCGGCAATAAGGCCCAGCCGGGTACGGGACTTCGAAAGTAAACCATCTCGCGCGAAATTCTTTCCACATGCCCATCTAAAAAACCGACATTCGCATCTCCATCATGTCGATTACTAACAATGCTCCGATAGGCTTGGTGCATGGAATTTCCCAAAGCCAAAGTGAGCACACCTGTCTGAGAAACGACTAGTCCGCCTGCAGCGGGACCAATATTGGCATTTTCTTTACCCGGAGGAATTGGATTCGCGGGAACAGGAGTCTTCTCAAACCCCCAAGCAGGGAGAAAAGTCGGATCTAAGAGATACGCAAAGGCGCCACGGTTACTAATTTCTGGGCCTGCTGGATTGGTCTTTGCGGAACGATACTCCTCATAGCCCGTGCCATCGGAATCAGCCACGCATATCGTGAGATCTGGCCTGCGAATGGAAGACCTCGCCACTGGGTAATGCAGAGCGCCTTTCTGCGTTCCTGCAGAAATCACCGAGCGTGGATCTGCATTTCCGAGATATTGATAGTTGTAACCATAAGACATATTCAAACCGGCCTTATCCCAGCTTGCCGTTTCGGGACATCGGTACGCATCTGGATAAAGCTCGTCGGCATCTCCGGGAGGGTGTGCAGCAAGTTCCGGCGCAGGATTTTTAGAAGGCGATGCGCTCATCGCAGTACTCGCTTTCCCAGACGCGTGCATATAAGGAGAAACCGCGTTGCTCCACTTGACCATATCGGTGACAAAGCCGGGTTTCCCAGAGCCATTTATGAATTGACGCCCAGGAGGCAATTGCTCGCGATCTTGTTCATATTGAATAACGGATAAAACGAGCTGCTTCAGATTTTGGCTACACTTTGTCGCCCTTTCCTTTTTCTTTGCCTCTTCGATTGCTTGCATTGCAAAACTTCCACCGACAAAAACGATCAAGAAAATTGCAAGGCCATGAAAAATGACCGGTTCATTACTTCGGTTCCACTTCATCGATGTCTCCTTCTATTTAGAAAATGTCAGCGCAAAAACAAATCCGCCGGCCAAACATAGGAATCGCGCAGCAGTCTTTCTTGTAGAGATTGCCAGCGCGACTCTTCACGTTCTTTCGACAACTTGGTGAATAGAGAAAGTTGCACTTCTTCGAAACTTTTCATTCGTCCTTCACGACGTTCTTCTACTTTGACCAAGGCATAGCCACCTTGAATGCGCAAAGGCTCACTGACAGATCCTGCCGAGTTCGAAAAGAGAAAAGAAACAATTCCGGGGGCAAAGGAAGCGTTCCCCTTTTCTACCCAGCCAAGATCGCCACCTTCGTTAGCGCGCCATTGTGAATGTTCTTTGGCCAAACTTTGGAAATCGCCGCCAGCTTGTATTTGCTCGCGTAATTCTGTCGCTCTTTGTTGCACAGACTCAGGATCTATTGAAGCTTCCGTTGAAAGAAAAATCTGACGTCCACGCACGGCTTCGCTTTGGAGAAACTCCTTCTCGTGATTGCGATAGTACTGGCGCATTTCCCCTGGAGAAACATAGATCTCTGTCGAATAGCGGCCTGAAGCACCTGGGGCATAACCTAATTCATAGCGAATCAAATAGTAGGAAAGGATTTCGTTTCGACGTTCGGCGACAAATTCATCGTAGCTCCGCCCGAGTTGTTGAAGTTTCTCGATGAGATTCGCTTTTCCACCCGCATTTTTTTCCGCGTCTTGCAAAATTCGTTTGAGTTGGGCCTCAATCAAATCCTGGTCGAGCGCAGAACGACGTGCAGCTTGGGCATAGAGTTTGTCGCGAACGAGCGCCCGCAACTGTTCTTTCGAAAAACGCTCCCATTCAGCGGGATCTTGAAAACCGAAACTCTTTCGCGCGGGCTCTAATCGCTGGGCTAGTTCGCTTTGTGTAATCACTTCGTTGTTCACAATCGCCGCAATGCTGTCGATTTTCCGAGCGGAGTGATTCGCTGGAATTGTTTCGTCTTGTGCAGACTGAAAAGCAAAAAGTAAAAATAGAATTTCTATCATTTCACTGTCGGCAACCCAGCAGCTCGCCAAGCATTCATGCCGCCCACTACGTTTGAAAGATTGCGCACGCCACGACGCGCTAAAAGACTGCAAGCAATCGAAGAACGATAACCACTACCGCAAACAATGGCGATAGGGCCGCTGGCTGCGGGATTTTCCAACTCGTTGATCTGAGTCACAGGGAAATGTGAGGCTCCCGAAATATGCCCGGAACTCCATTCGGCCATAGTGCGTGCGTCGAGAACGAGTGGTTTTTCCGCTGCACTGTCCATCCTTCTCTGCAATTCGTTGACAGTAATCTGCGGCAAGACTTCAATCGGCAAACCTTTCGCTCGCCAGGCATCCATTCCGCCACCGAGATAACCGGCAACGCGATCAAAGCCAATTCGCAAAAGACTCCAAACCAACGCGGGATAGTCCTGAGTGCGATTCAAAACGAAAAAAATATTTTGTTCCGGTTTTAATACGATTCCCACCCACGTAGAAAAACCCGCTCGATAGGGAATGCTCACCGCGCCATGCAAATGAGCTTCTCCGAAAGAAGCTCCGTCACGAGTGTCGAGAGGAATCGCGTCCTTCACAATCAAAGCTTGGGCTTTTTCGGGAGAGAGAGGCTCACCTGGCAAATTGTCGCCAATTGTCGCTGGTCCTGTGCGATTAATCTGTGAACACAAACGGAAGTAGTGGGGAGTGATCGGCAAATTCTTCAGCAAATCGTTCACGAATTGCTCTCGCGTTTTTCCTACGAAAGCGGAATTGAATTTTTTCTCCTGCCCAATCGTTGAAGAGGGCTCGCTACCCATTCCAGCGCCGCAAAAAGAGCCTGCGCCATGTCCTGGATAAACCTCTACTTCATCCGGCAAATTAAATATCTTGTTCTGCAGAGAATCGAAAAGCTGGCTGGCCAACTCTTTCGCTTTATCTTCGCCAAAGAGATCCGGACGGCCCACAGATCCCACGAACAAAGTGTCTCCGGTAAAAACCATCTTCGGTGTTTTCGATTGAGTCGTGTCGGTCACGAGATAACAAATCCCTTCGGGTGTGTGACCGGGGGTTTCAAGTACCTTCACGCGCAAACTACCCACTTCAATTTCTTCCCCATCTACCACTCCAATATGAGGAAAGCTTGCCTGGGCCGACTTCGCGATACAGATCTTCGCCCCTGTCTTCTGCTCCAATTCCATGTGCCCGGAGATAAAATCCGCATGCAGATGGGTTTCGAACACATGAGTAATCGTGTACCCACCGTTTTTAGCTGTTTCGAGATACTCCGAAACGTCACGTTGCGGATCAATCACTGCAGCTTTCTTCGTTTTTTCGCAGGCGATCAAATAAGAAGCGTGCGCGAGGTCTTCGACCAGGAAAGGTTCAAATTTCATAGACTATCGAGAGTCCCACCCCGAAAGCTGCGAGTCAAGACATGTATTGCGATTCGTTTTTGAAGAAAGCATTGACGAAAGTTGTGCTGGGAGCGCAGTCTAGTCTGGATATTCCCATGAACTCGCCGCGATTTTTGAACCTCGCCCTTTACTTGCTGCTGCATTTCTTTGTCTTCTCCTCGTCATCGAGCGGTCAAAACGCCTTCGACCGCGCTGATGAGCTAGAGTCAAAAATCCTGGAGGCGAAAAACTCTCGCGAACGAATTGCCTGCGTCGACAGTTACTTAGCTTTCACAAAAAGTAAAACTCTTGAATATCGACTCTCACAAAAAGATCGAGAGCGTTTGGAGGGTTTCATCCAAGAAGCGCAGAAAGAGGAACTTGATCTGGTTCCGTTGGCTGGAAAATACAACATTCTGCTTTGCCCAAAAGATTTAGCCAAAATCGTCGACGAACGCCATTTTCTTCCCTTTCTCGATGTGAGCTATATTCTTCTCAAACATCTCTTCGGATTCAGCCCCGTAGAAAAAGCCGGACATCGAATCATTCACCGCTACGATTTTGCGACGGCAAGAGTCGCACGTTCCACTTGGGGATCGCTGAATTGCCAATACGGTTACGAGGATTGGAAAGAATGGCTGCAACCGCAGAACGAGTGGCCCGGCAATTTGATTCACGAGATGACACATTGCTTTGCGGGACCGTCCCCAGGAAAACTATTCATCGAATCTTTTCCGAACTCGGGAGAAGGTTGGCCCAAGTGGACACCGCTCTATATCTACTCACACTTTCCTAAAGAAAGCGTTCTCCAAATCGCCGACAAGTTTCATCGCGAAGAGTATGTGCAAGCGTTACAGGAAAACTTTCGCAGGAAGAACAAAGATTTCTGGGCCATCGACGCCTACAACCCGATTGGAGGTTTGTTGGTCCTCTTGAATGATGTCTGCGAAAGCGCTAACCCAAACGATCCACATTCCGCGCTTTCGAAAACCTTTCATTGGCTCAATGAGAAACCAGACACTTTGATTGAGCATTCTCCTGCGTTGGCACTCACTCGCTTTCTTTCCGTGCTCGAACGCTTCACCGATGTTGGTTTTTGGAAAGTACTAGAAAAATTCAACTGCCCAATCACGTCGAAAGACACGGCAAATTACCGCCTTTGGGAGGATGAATTACTGCCGCGAATATCAGAGAAGAAAAGAAAACTATCTGAAAAAGAAATGAAAGCTCTTCTCCAGAAAATAGATGGCTTTGATCAAAACGGAAAAATCAGCACGGAATTAGAAGAAAAAATTCGTCAAACACTCAAGAAAGCGTTGAGTGAAGATTGATCGAGTGGTTTGCAGGATCGAATTAACAAATCAAAAGCTTGATCAGAAGACTTCACCGAAGCGGGCAAAAGTAAATGCGCCTTGCCGGATTCGATATAGCGGATATCGGGGAAAGATTCGCGTAGAGCCCAAGAGAGACGAAGGCGATCGCGATACTCAACGAGGAAACGATCTTTCGCAAAATGCAGACTGCGAATTCCGGCTGGAGCGAGAGCGCGCTTTAAGAAAAAGAGATCGAGCAATCGCTTTGCGGGTTGCGGAACAGGACCAAAACGATCACGCAGGGAACGCTCGGCCTTGTCCCGCGATTCTTTGTCTTCGATTTCATCGAACTCTCGCAACAATCCCAAACGAAGTTTCGCATCTTCCACATAGTCCTGAGGCAAAAAGGCGGGCACAGCAAGTTCGAGCTCGGGGAGTTCGTCGAGTTCGTGCGAGAGCTCGCGCTTGCCTTTCTCACCGGCAGTCATGCTCGCAACTGTTGCCTTCAGCAAACGACAATAGAAATCGTAGCCCACTGCACCGATATGGCCGCTTTGTTCGGCGCCGAGTAGATTTCCTGCGCCGCGGATTTCTAAGTCGCGCATAGAAATCGCAAAACCGGAACCCAATTCTTGAAGCTCCTCAATCGCTTTAATGCGCGCTTTGGCCGCTGGCGCTAGAGGTTCCGCCTTGGGAATCAACAAATAGCAATATGCTTTGTGTTTCCAACGACCGACACGTCCGCGCAACTGATGCAAATCGGCAAGTCCAAATTGCTGCGCGTTGTCGATGAGAATCGTGTTCGCTCGGGGAATATCTAGACCGGATTCAATGATGGAAGTCGAAACGAGTATGTCGATTTCGCCCGCGACGAATTTATCCATCACCTCTGAGAGTTCACCTTCGCCCATTTGACCGTGTCCAACTCCCAATTTTGCTTCTGGCACGAGCTCGGCTACTCTCGCTGCCACACGTCCAATCGAGTGCACGCGATTGTGCAAGAAAAACACCTGCCCCCCGCGATTGAGTTCGCTGCGAATCGTGTGGCGGATGGCCTCGTCATCTTCGCGAAATTTGATTTTGGTTTCGACCGAGTCGCGACCGAGTGGCGGCGTAGTCAGCGAAGAAATATCTCGAATGCCCACCATCGCCATATGCAAGGTGCGAGGGATCGGTGTCGCAGTGAGAGTGAGCACATCCACCGTCGCGCGCAGCTGTTTTAGTTTTTCCTTATGCCTCACGCCGAATCGCTGTTCTTCGTCAATGATCACAAGACCCAAATCTTTGAAACCTACATCCGAAGAAAGAATTCGATGTGTGCCGATCAAGATATCGACTTGGCCGAGCTTTGCCTCCTCAACAATTTTTTTGGCTTCTTTGTCTGTTCGAAATCGCGAGATCGCTTCGACGCGCACGGGATATTCGGCAAGTCTCTCGCGGAACGTCTTCTCATGTTGCTCGGCGAGCAAGGTCGTGGGCACGAGAACGGCGACTTGTTTTCCCGCGGAAACCACTTTGAAAGCCGCGCGAATCGCGAGCTCGGTTTTTCCATAGCCCACATCTCCGCAAAGCAGCCGATCCATGGGTCGGGCCGATTCCAAATCACTTTTGATTTCCTGAATCACAGAGAGCTGATCTTCGGTTTCTTGAAACGGGAAAGACGCTTCCAAATCGCGCTGCATCTCATCGTCATGCGGATAGGCATTGCCGACTCGCGATTGTCGCAAGGCTTGCACCTCGAGCAATTCGGCAGCGAGATCGACAAGCGACTTCTGAACGTTTTCCTTGCGCCGGAGAAACGAACCCGAGCCCAATTTGTCGAGCTTGGGCTCGACACCGCCAGCGCCGATGTATCGCTGCACGAGATCGACACGAGAAACGGGAACGAAGAGCCGCGCCTCCTCGGCAAACTCGACAACGAGATGATCTTCCTCGCCCTGGCCTTTTTGAATTCTCTGCGTTCCGAGAAATCGCCCCACACCGTGAATCTCATGCACGACGAGATCGCCTTCGCGCAGATCTAGAAACGAGCGAACCGCTTGAGTAGGCAAGTCCCGGCGAATCCGGCCAGGGCGGCGACTCTTGGGAACACCCAGCAATTCATTGTGATGGAGAAAAGAAACTCCAAGAGAGGGAAACCGAAAACCATTTGAAAGAGCGCCAATTTCAATCGTGAAGTTTTCGCCCGGTGCAAATCCTTGATCGCTCAAAATCGATCCGATTCGCTTTTGTTCTGGTTCGTTGCGGCAAAAAAGATGAATTCGCGGCGTTTGCGCAGCGAGTTTTTCCATCGTTTCGCCAGCGCTGCGCACGGCACTACCCAATCCCTGCGTAGATCGAATATCGAAATCGAATTTTCCCGAAGGTAAAGAATGTAATTCGATCGCTTTGAATTTTTTGAATTGCGATTGAAGAGTTTTGAGTCGTTTTGCGAATTCATCGTCTTGCAGTCGCAGGGATTCCTGGCGTTGTAAGATTCGCAAGGGTTCGATTTCAATGACGAGAATGTTTTCGCTTAGGTGATCCCAGAAATTTCCCTGCTCCAAAGATTCTTCCTTGGAGAGTAAAAGCGAAAATTCCGAAATTTCCTCCGTCGATCGCTGCGACTCGGGATCGAAATGTCGCATCGACTCGATTCGGTCTTCAAAAATCTCCAAGCGCAAAGGCTGCGCGGCAGTGAGTGGAAAAAAATCCAAGATCGCGCCACGCTGACTCAGCTCGCCTGCGTGAGAGACAAATGGTCGTTTTCGAAAATCCGCTTTGCCTAGAGTCTTCAAGAAATCCGCGAGATCTAGCGACTGCCCAGAGCGCAAAGTCAATCTCGACTCTCGCAGAGCCTCACGACTGGGAGTCGGTTGAATCAAGGCCAAAGGAGAAGAGCAGATGAGTTGACTCTGCGCCCCTCGATCGAGCGATTCCACAACCGCGAGTCTTTCCTGTTCGGATCGCGGATCAGAACCTTGGTCTGGCAATGCTGGAAAAATGGAAACCTTCGCTCCGAAGGATTCTAAATCTTCCGCAAATAACTCCGCCTCTTCAGGGTCGGAAACTAATAAAAGACAGTTGCCTTTCCAATTGGCGCTCAGAGCAACTGAGAAAAAAGCCTGTGCGCTTCCCCAAAGTCCTCCGAGGACAACTGGCTCCCCTTTCTCTTGTAGGGGCGGCGCATGCGCCGCCCCTACACGTTTCAATTCGTTGAGAACTTCCTCAAACTTCGGATGCCTCAACAATTTCTCGACTTCTGGATTCACAACTACTTTGAATTCTCTTCGGGCGGGGTGTTTTCTGCAGCTTCTATAGTCAGCAACGCCTCACGCGCTGCCCATTGCTCGGCCTCTTTTTTTGTTTTTCCCCACGCGGAAGGAAACTCTTCTTTGCCTAGTACGGCGCAGACTTCAAAGGCTTTCGAGTAGCTCGGGCCGCCGCGACCAATCAATCGATAGCTTGGCACAGAGCCATTTTTTTTCTGCGCATAGCTTTGCAAAATCATTTTGAAGTTTTTCCCAGAGCCACTTGCTCCCGAATTTGGACTATTCAAAACCTGCAGCGCGAATCGTTTTGCGTTTTCCAAACCAGAGTCGAGATAAATAGCTCCGATCAAAGCTTCCAATGCATTTGCAAGCAGAGAACGCGGCAAAGAATGAGAACGCGCAAGCCCTCGACCGACGCGCAGCCATCGATCCAATCCCAAACGCGCCCCAATTGCTGCGAGCTCTGCGCCGGAAACGAGATGTCCTTTGATTTCGGTTAACTCTCCCTCACGAGAATCGGGACGATCGTGAAATAGCTTTTCGGTAACGATCAAAGTCAAAACCGCATCGCCTAGAAATTCGAGACGTTCGTTATGTGTGCCACCTGCAGAAGCGTGAGTCATCGCTTGTTCCAATAGCGCTGGATCGCGAAAGGAGAGCCCGAGGCTTTGTTGAAAATCTTCCAGAGGCAACTGACTCATGAATTACTTGTTATTAAGTTCAGCAAGCTTGGCTTCAATTTCATCGCGTACTTGTTTGTCTTTTTCCTGAGCGAGCGCTCTTTGGAAAAATCCGCTCGCGAGTGAATTTCGCCCAGCTTTCCAATGAATCATTGCCAGATTTTCTAATACCGCTGCTTCGTCAGGTCGGGATTCCAAAATGCGCTCGTACTCCGCTTGTGCCGCTACTGAATTGCCCTTTTTCTCCAATGCAGTAGCGAGATTGAAACGAGCTTCGAAAGAATTTGGATCCAGCGCGAGCGCTTTGTTGAAAGAGTTCACCGCCCCATCCAGCAGTTTTCCTTTTTCAGGCTGCTCACTCAGTTTCATTTGCGCATAACCCAAACCGACAAAACCTGCTGGATCCCAGAGATTCGCTGTCGTGAATTGTTCGAAACGCGCCAAACCCTTTTCCCATTCTCCAATATTCAAATGCGCCCAAGCCATTCGGTAATAACTCGAAGGGTCTGCTTTTGCGCTATCTTTCGAAAGATCTAACAGGCGCTCGTAACTCGCAATCGCCTGACGCTCGGCACCAATGGCAAACTGATGATCTGCAATCCGGCGCAAGAAACGCAAATCGTCTGGGCGCTGTTTCCACGCCTCCCCCCAAACCGAAAATGCTCCCTCCGAATAACCTCGCGAAGCTAAGCCGTCGCCCAAAGCCAGACGCGCCTCGAAATTCTCCGGCTCTTCGCGAACCGTTTCTGCGAGATCCTGGAAAGCCAGCTCCTGCTTGCGCTCTTCAATCGTCGCGCAAGAAAACGCCAAGGGAATTAAAGTAAATAAAACTTTTATCTTCATCTGAGCCGGAAAGTATACGGGCTTGAAACTTCTTTCGGTGAATAGGATTTTTAGCTAGCTCTTACTGCGAGTCGAGCGAAACAAAAACAAGGCGCAAAGAGCGAGGGCCAGCAAGCCTAACAATCCTTCCCAGAGTTGAAGCGGTGGGGTTTCGTAGCGTCCGGCACCGCTTGCAAAAGCCCAGCCTGCAATGAACACCCCGGCGAGTCCTTCGCCGGCGACAAAACCTGAGGCACAAAGGATTCCTGCTTCAACGCCGCCAGTGGGCGCGTCCTTTTTCTCGGCCAGTTTTCGTACGAGTCCTCCGAGAAAGATCGCCGCCATCGTAGAAAGAGGCAGATACAAACCAAGCGCCAAAGGAAGGGCAGGCAACCCCGCAAGCGCACCGACAAGAGAGAAACCCGCACCCGTCAGCAGCAAATCCCAAGGGAGACTTTCCCCGAGCACGGCCTCGATCACGGTTTTCATCAGTCTTGCTTGAGGCGCAGGCATGCCGCCTTCGCCGAAGCCTTCGGGCCC
>CAZMYG010000012.1:18013-29153 GCA_964570465.1 uncultured Planctomycetales bacterium | reverse complement strand
AATTCCGGATCTTCGCTCGCAACACGTCCAATCAAATAATCAGGAGAATCGAGATCGACAATGCGTCGGTCAGCTTCATTGCAGAGAACCAAGCGCGGACGTGCAGAACGAAACGCCGCTTCTTTGGCGAGCCCATCCAGTTGAATGTTCTTTCCTAAGATCGTGCCTGCCGCGGGTCCTAATTTGAATTCCCCATATTGAATTCCTTCGGGACGTTTGGCTTCTTTCTTGGCGGCTTCGCCGACGATACTTTGTTGAAGCGTCATCCCGGGCTCGAAGCTCTGTGCGCTTTCGCGCTTCGCGTTTGGGTCGATCAATTCAATAGTTGTCGAACCGATTTGAAATCGAAGACCGGGCGCTAAAATGACTTTTTCCTCTTTCGCTAGAGCAGGACCGTCTACAACTTTCGTTTTATTCGTACTGCCTCGGTCCTGTAAGAATAGTTTTCCCTCTTCTTCAACGATTTGAGCGTGATAGGCGGAGCTCTTGGGATCATCCAATGCGCAGAGATTGGAAGGATGGCGACCAAAACCAAGCCCGGTTGAAACAGGAATTTCCCGCGGAGCTTTCCCGGGTTCGCAAATGCGAAATACCCAATTTGTTGTCGCGTTCATTGATTTGTTTTTTTGGCTTGGCGAACGAACGCAAAGTCTCTCAGGTGTTAGGGTTGAAGGCAACAGCGTCTTTTTCTTGTGAAATGAACGAAAACAAAACTTGAAAAAAAATAAAAAACATTGTCTGTTACTTACTCAGATGACGCATTTATTTACATTCTAGGGTCACCCTACGTAGTTTAAGAAGTTTGTAGGGTTTCATATCACCCCTCCCCACGTACAACTCGTCTCTCAAGGAGAAAATCGACCATGCAAACATATGTCAGACTTCTCGTTCTTTGTGGACTTGTTCTAAATGTGCTACTCGCAAATGCTTGGGCACAAACCCCAACTATTTCCCTAGAAGCTAGGAAATTGAACAATGTTGATATTCCAGGCGGTCCCGTATCTGTCGTGAATGCTTTGCCTGGGGATATTTTGGAACTGGCGATTCGTATTCGTGACTGGTCTGTGCCTGCGGGAGATCGTTTGCGTGGATTTCAGGCGACGGTTGAATACGACAGTTTTTTTAGCGGCTTATTAGGCAATGTGCAGCCGATTGCTTACACGAGCACAACTGACAATTGCGGATTTTGTTTTGGAACTCCTGATGCAGCGCAATCGGAATGTTTTGTCGGAGAGAATGTTGACAATGCTTATATTGCCTTTGGTGAACCAGGATTTGTCTTTGGAACTGCAACTGCTTTCTCAGCAGTAGATACTTTAAGTTGTGACTATCGTTGGACTGCGGCTCAGTTTAATCCTCCCTTTCCTCTTAGCACTCTTGGTGTCAGGCGAATTGCTGCAATTCTCAATATCCAAATTTCGCCAGATGCTTCAGGAACGTTCACTGTAGCTTTGCATCCTGATATTGCCGATTCGACTTTTTTACGTAACGGGAGCAATAACCCTATTCTGCCTTTGAATCTTGAAGGGTTGACAATTATCACGCCGGCGACAAATCAGGCTCCTCAAGTAGATGCCGAACCAGAACTTCAAGACGTTGCATTGCCTGCACAAGCGATACTTGCGGCAATTGCCTTTGATGATGGGCTTCCTAATCCTCCAGGTGCTTTGACTCTTGGTTGGTCAAAGGTCAGTGGCCCAGGGACGGTTAACTTTACTGCTCCTAGTTCCCTAGATACTCAAGCGAGTTTTTCCTTGCCTGGATCCTATACTTTGCGACTTACGGCTTCGGATGGAGAGTTGACTGCTTTCGATGATGTTACGGTGAATGCTTTTATTCCCAATCAAGCTCCCACCGCAGATGCAGAACCAGAGACGCAAACAATTACTTTGCCTGCGCAGGCGAATCTCACTGCAACAGCAACAGACGACGGTTTGCCGAATCCTCCTGGTGAGTTGATCTATGATTGGTCAAAGATTTTGGGCCCAGCAGGCTCAACAGTAATTTTTACAAACCCAACTGGATTGAATACTCAGGCCAGTTTCTCTCATCCAGGTAGTTACACGCTCCGTTTTTCTACCTTTGATGGAGACTTTGTTGCCTCCGATGATGTGACTGTTACGGTCAATGCGCCTCCGCAGAACCAAGCGCCTGTTGTCGATGCGAGTCCAGAAAATCAGAGCATTACTTTGCCTGCGATGGCGAGTGTGAGTGCAACGGCAAGCGATGACGGTTTACCAAATCCTCCGGCGACTTTGACTTTTGAGTGGTCCAAGGTTTCAGGGCCTGGAACTGTAGCTTTTACAAATCCAAATCAATTGAGCTCGGACGTGAGTTTCTCTCTTGAGGGAGATTACACCTTGCGATTTGCCGCTTCGGATGGCTCCCTCAGTTCCTCCGACGATATCAATGTCACGGTCAATCCTGAGCCGCCGACGAATAAGCCGCCTCTCGTCAATGCAGAGCCTGAGAATCAAACGATTACCTTGCCCTCCGCGGCAAGTGTGACGGCTACTGCGAGCGATGACGGTTTGCCGAATCCTCCGGGAACTTTGACCATTCAATGGTCGCAAGTTTCTGGACCCGGCGTTGCTACTTTCACAAACCCAACGGGTTTGAGCTCTGATGTGAATTTCTCCGTGGCCGGTTCCTACACCCTGCGTTTTTCGGCTGGAGACGGTGAATTTACTGCAACGGATGATATTGCCGTGACGGTGAATCCACAGCCTCCGGTGAATCAGCCGCCACTCGTCAATGCCGAACCGGAAAATCAAACCATTACCTTGCCGGCTTCAGCAAGCGTAACGGCAACGGCCAGTGATGACGGTTTGCCAAATCCTCCAGCGACTTTGACTTTACAATGGTCACAAGTTTCTGGGCCTGGCGTGGCTACTTTCACAAATCCGACGGGACTCAGTTCCGATGTGAGTTTCTCTGTCGCGGGAAGTTACACCTTACGATTCAGTGCATCAGATAGCTTGTTGAGTGCTTCTGATGATGTCGTTGTGACGGTGAATCCGGCGAATCAAGCTCCAGTGGTCGATGCGAGTCCGGAAAACCAGACGATTACCTTGCCTTCTGTGGCTAGCGTGAGCGCAACAGCAACTGACGATGGTTTGCCAAATCCTCCGGCGACTTTGACTTTGCAATGGTCACAAGTTTCTGGGCCAGGTGTTGCTACTTTCACAAATCCGACGGGACTCAGCTCCGATGTGAGTTTCTCTGTTGCTGGTAGTTACACCTTACGTTTCTCCGCATCAGATAGCTTGTTGAGTGCTTCCGATGATATTGCAGTCACCGTCAATCCTCAGCCTCCGGTGAATCAACCACCGACAGTGAATGCAGAGCCAGAGACACAAACCATTACTCTTCCTGCGATGGCGAGTCTCTCAGCCATTGCAACAGACGATGGTTTGCCAAATCCTCCGGGAAGTTTGAGCTTGAGCTGGTCAAAAACTGCGGGGCCAGGCGTGGTGACTTTCACCAATCCGAACTCTCTTGCTACTCAAGCCAGTTTCTCGGTTGCTGGTGAATACACACTGCGATTCACAGCTTCGGACAATCAATTGAGTTCTTTCGACGATGTTTCTGTGACGGTGCAGCCAGCTGTTCCGACCTTGGTTGCGGCTTTCACGGTTTCACGTTTGATTGCACCGAATCAATGGCAGCCATTTGATCCGGCGAGCACGATTATCTCTGTGGGCGAAGATCTGAGATTCGACGCCAGCTCTTCGACTGGGCTGATTGCGAGTTTCGCTTGGGAGTTTGGAGATGGCGATACGGCAAATGGTTCCTTGGTAGAGCATCGCTATGACTCGGCAGCAGATTTCCCCGCGCTGTTGAGGGTCTCCAATGCCAACCAAAGTGAAACCGATACCGAGCAGAAAACCATTCATGTGGAAGCGGCGATGCATCATGCCGGCAGCTTGCCTGCGTTTGGAAATAACGCAGTTGATCTCGTACTCGATGGTTTCACTCTTTGGGTGAATTACGGCAATTGGGTGCTCAGTGGAGTGAATGCCTCCAATCCAGGAAATCTCCAAGTGCTAGGACATAGCAATCTCAGCCACAGCACACGCACGGTGGCAGCCGCAAATGGCATTGTCTATCTGTGCATGGGTGTTTCTGGGATGAAAATTTATCAGGGTAGCTCGCCTCAAGCTCAGTTGCTGACTACTTATGAAGTATTCATGGCACAAGATGCACATGCTCAAGGCAATGTGTTGTTCATGGCAACTTGGGGTCATGGGTTGCGAACTCTCAATGTCAGCAATCCAGCGTCACCCACGGTGATTTCTAACTTTGCTTTGCCCAATGCTGCGAAGTTGGATGTGATCCATGTCGATGGCAATATTGCCTATCTCGCAGATAACACGACGAAGATTTTCCTCGTCGATATCTCCGGGGTGAACACTCTTAATCCGTTGCCTTTTACTCCAGTGCTTCTCAAGACCATTGATGTTGGTGTGTCGATTCGCCGATTCACGACGGAGAATCACACCATGGTTGCGCAAGCAAGTTCGGGAATGACTTTCTTCTTCGATGTCACGAATCCGTCCAACGCGACACAGATTGCGAGTATGGATCTCAAGGCTACGGCTAGCGGAGCGACGCCTGGTGGAATCCTGTTACATGACAACAAACTTTATGTTGGTTATGGAGCGGTGCAAAACATGGGCACGAGTGTGGCGCGAGTCAGTCTCGTCAATCCCGCAGCTCCTTACATCATGGAATGGTTGTCTTTGGGTGCTGCAGGAGTATCAGGAACGTTGCGAAATCCCGTGTATCACAATGGACATGTGATTTTCGCGAACAGCCTGCAGACTGCGACGAGTATCGATATCCCGGACTAGATTTGCTGCTATCTTAAAGTTGCGCTGCAATTTGCGATGCCGTGAATTGCAGCGCAGTTTTACAAGCTCTCCTACTTTGTTTTAGATCCCAACTCTGCTTCTATCTGTTCAATCGTAGGCAAACTCGTTTCGAATTCCTTTGGCAACCATTTCACAAGCTGGGTTTCCCACTCGGCGACACCAACCGGTTTTTTTAATCCGCGCAAAGCATATTCCACGACCAGGTTATTCTTGGAACGGCAAAGTAATAAACCAATCGTTGGTTTGTCATCGGGATGGCGCAGGAGATCATCTACGGCAGCAAGATAGAAATTGATCTGACCCACAAAATCAGGTTTGAACTCACCGGTTTTCAATTCAATCACGACGTAGCAGCGCAGTTTTAAGTGATAAAACAAGAGGTCCAAATAGAAGTCTTGAGATCCCACTTCTAAATGAGCTTGCCGGCCGACAAACGCGAAACCTGTTCCAAGTTCCAGGAGAAACCTTTCAATCTGCACAACTAGTTTTTTTTCAATTTCCTTTTCTCTGCGCGGATCTGCGGTTCCCAAAAAATCGAACAAATACGGATCTTTGAATACTTGTGTGGCCATGTCCGAGTGCGGTGGTGGCAGAGTGAGGTCAAAATTGCTCAGCGCTTTTCCCTGACGCCGGTGAGCTGCCTGAGCAATTTGAAGAGACAGACTATTGTGGGACCAACCGTTGATTCTCGCTTTTTCTGCATACCAGAGTCGCTCGTCAACATCGTCTAGTTTTTCTAACAATGCGATATTGTGATACCAGGGTATTTGTGCAAGCGCTTCTTGCACAATTTGACGCTCCGGCCAAGCAGAGGCAAAAGCGCGCATGTATTTAAGATTGCGTGGCGAAAGGCCACGCATATCGGAAAATTCCTCCTGCAAGTCCTTGGAAAGTCGGTCAATTACTTTGCTGCCCCAACCTTCTTTCGCTTGTCGATCAAGAATTACTTTGCCCAGATCCCAATACAACAAAACCATCGCAGTATTGGCAGAGGAAATGACGCGCAGCCTTTCGCTCTGAATCCGCTTCTTGAGATCTTCAAGGATTAGCAAGTAATCCTCCGGCATTTTTTTTAGGCTCTCAGCGACAGGGAAAGCAGCTTTCTCTACCTTTTGGATTGGTTTGCGTGTCATGCAAACTGATTCCGTAGTCTCTGCAATAAATCCGCGAAGTTTTTAAGAAAATGTTGCCACCGAGGGCCTTCCCCGCCGCGGCGACTTGTTCTCCTTATCTCCCCTTCTAGAAAGCTCACCCCATTTCGATGAATCAAAATTGAAGAATCGAGCTAGGAGCTTGTAATTTGCGGCTTGTTACAGAATTTGTGCCGTTGCAAGACAAACATTGGATTTGGTTTACAGAGAATCGAGCTGTTTGAGGGAACGTCCCTCAGCTACCTCATGACTCACGTCCCTGACTCACCCAGGCATTTCAAATCAAGGTTGCGAGACGCGAACAGCAAATGCCGGTTTGTAAAGTCCCGTCCAGAAAATTACATCGTCGCGAACGACAGGATTCGCTGGATACCCCGTTCCATAGTTTTCCACCCACAACGCTTCAAGAATGTAGGGCGAACTAGCGTTTGTCACGTCAAAGCGCGCAATGCTTTCACCATCCACATCGAGGTACTCTGCATACGGCCCAAAACCTACATAGAGCCGATTCTGATACAACAAAACACTCGTTGCGGTCGTTCCTCCGCCATACGCATCCATTAACTCTGTGTAAGAACCCAAGATCAATTCATTGGAGGAGGGCAAATGCTTATAGAGATAAACGCCATTATCGTAGGCAAACGCCACCGTTGAATCTTCATTGGAAATATGCCGTATTGGTCCACCGAGCGTAATTACAAATCTTGAGGCAAGCAGCCCAGCTGGCGATGCTGAGGCCGTGACTCCGCTGATATCAATTCCATAGACTCTACCGATTTGGTCTGAGACATATGCCGTATGTTCATTCACTGCTATGGCTCGTGCGCTTCGGCCCGGCGGAAGCAGAAAGTAACCCATTTCAATAGGCGGTCCGTTTGGCATCGGTTTAATGATTCGTAGGCCATTGGATTCTGCTGTGATGAATGCAAGCCCCCGAGCGGCCACAACCCTAAAAGAACCGCCTGAATTGAATACTCTGGCTTGGGGAGGATTGGAACCTGTTCCGTTCGGGTTGGCCAGCAGGTCATCCTGATCATAGATGTAAATGCTGTTGCCGTAGGTACACAGATAAACATATCCGTCTCCAGCGGCGATCGCCCGGCCCGCTGGTGTTTGCAAAGTACCCAAAACCTGATTATTTGCGGGATCACTCAGGTCAAGCGTCTTCATCATGTTGGTCATGTGGCTCGTCCAGCCGTAATTCCCATCAACCGCCAACCCCGTCGACTCCCCCGGCGACCAGGGCAACGCATCCAAAAACTCCATCACGCGCGCGACGTGAATGGTCTTGGTGATTGTGTTGGATTGAGTGGCATCAGCGTTGTAAACGGTGAGCTGTATTTCGACTGGTCCTGGAGCGGTATAGGTTCGTGCAACGGTTGGTGTCGTGGCGAACAACACTCCATTGGTTCTCCAGCGATAATTCGCCGCTGGCCCACTAGAGATTGTTCCATCCAGTTTGATATGTAATCCCAGTTCAATGGGGTGATTTGCTGAGAAACCGCCAGCGTCTTCCCAGGTTTCTTCCCCACTTACGGCATCGACATGAGTTAACTTCAAAACACGGAAATCAGCGACGAGTCCTTGATTGGGGTTGGTGATGCTAACAGAAATTGTTTTTGCCGCAGTTGCTCCACAGTTATCCGTGACCGTGAGAATCACGTTGAAAGTTCCCGCGCTCGCGTAGGTGTGCGAAGCATTGAGTCCGCTTCCGCTCGATCCATCCCCAAAATTCCACGCATAGGAAGTGATGGAGCCGTTGGGGTCGTTAGATCCCAACGCAGAAAACGAAATCGCTTGATTGATGTTGGCACTCGCTGGATTCGCACTTGCTTGGGCAACTGGTGATTGGTTTTCCACACATGGATCGGGATTCGAAATCACAATCGTTCGCGTCATCTGTCCTTGCACACCGCAAGAATCGCTTACTGTTAATGTGACGGTTTTATTCCCGGCACTTGTGTAGCTATGTGAGACATTGACTCCGCTCCCACTCTGTCCGTCTCCAAAGTTCCATGCATAGGATTGAATCGTGCCTGTTGTGTCACTCGAACTCAGTCCAGAGAAATTGAGCGATTGATTGACGAGTCCTGAAGAAGGCGAAGTAATGACGGCATTGGGTGGAGTATTTCCTGCACAAGCATTGGGAGCAGCAATGCTAACTAAGGCCAGATCCGAAGCGGACATGGCACCACAGTTGTCCCTCACCCAAAGACGCACGGTGTAAGAGCCCACATTCACAAAAGCATGAGAAGCACTGGCACTACTCTGCCAACCGGTGAACGATCCATCTCCAAAGTTAAACCAATAGGATTGAATCGTGTTGTTGCCGTTGGCATCACTCGATGCCGAGCCCGAGAAATCAATCGCGACGTTGGGATTGCCTTGTTTGTCGGGACCTGCGTTGGCAACAGGAGCAGTATTGCCTACACAGGGATTTGCGACAGAAATAGAAATCGAAGCATTCGCCATCGCTGAGGCGCCGCAGTTATCTGTCAGAGTCAACGTGATGGTGAAGTTTCCGCTACTCGTATAACTCTTTGAAACCGAGACTCCATTGGCAGAACTGCCATCGCCAAAGTTCCACGCATAAGAAGCAATCGAACCACCAGGATCCGAAGAGTTAGCAGCAGAGAAAGAGAGTGATTGTCCGACGACACCAGAGCTAGGAACGGAAAGTTGAACGATTGGAGAAGTATTGCCCGCACAAGGATTGCTACCAGCAGTAATCGTGATGACTGCAGTATCCGCAGCAGAGAAAACATTGCAGTTGTCTTTGACCCAAAGACGCAGCGAGTAAGTGCCCGCACTGGCAAAACTGTGAGAGACCGAGGGATTCGATTGCCAACCGGTGAACTGCCCATCGCCAAAGTTAAACCAATAGGAATTGAGTACTCCGTCGGAATCAGAAGAGCCCTGGGAAGAGAAACTCATTGAGATGCCGACGTTCCCACTGCGATCGGGACCTGCGTTGGCGACAGGCGCCTGATTGTTCGAACAGTTTTGCGCGAGAAGAGAAGGCGAGAAGAAAGAGAGAGAACTCAATACAACAACACAGCGAAATCCCTGTTGCCAATTCATTGTTTGCTTCCCCAGTAACTCTAAGAAACTTGCCCCGGTATGTGGGACTTATCGAAAATCCCATGCCAGGCACTTAATGCAATATCCTAAGAACGTGATAGGGCCGTTCTGGGGACATGAAAAGCTTGGAAGGCAGAGGCAGAGACTCTAACTCTTTATTTTAACTGGGTTTGTAGGGGATTTTTGCAGTTTTAGGCTGGCGCCGAATCAATCGTTCGAGACTTTGAAGAGTTTGCCGTCTCGCAGATAGAGTCGATGCATCTCTTGGAGATTCATCGGGCGTCCGCCGATACGGCCGAACACGGACATTTGATGTCCGGATTCATCCACCGCGCGATCGCGATCTAAACCTTTGGAGATCGCGATCGCGGGGATGGCTTCTGAAAATGTCGATATGAGTTTTGGTTTTGGACGCGGCGAAAAACCATAAGCAGAACGGCCGCCATCTTCAGGAGTAATCAACTGCGCGATGCGCAAGCCGTTCTTGCCGTCAGCAAGATAGGCGAAGAGAGAATCATTCGTCATTGCGACTTTGACTTGATGTAAATCGTCAATCGCTCCATTGGCATTCCACCATTGATCGACACGCGGTTTCTCCGCTTGCTCGATATCGACAATGGCTAATCCCTGTTTGCCAGCAGAAACATAGGCATAGGTTCTAGCGACATAGAGATCGAGCGCTCCGCGAATGGGGGCCTTGGCATCGGGAACTAAGCGCATCGATTCCGGAGAAGTGATTTCGAGTGTTTTCAATCCGTCTTCGTCGACGATGAATGCGTAGCGGAATTGAATCGCAATGGCTTTTGGATTTTGAATCGCAGGAGCTTCGACTGAAGCGATGATTTTGGGATTGAGTGGATCTTCAATGCTGATCGCAAACACTCCGCGCGTACTGCAAACGTAAACGGTAGTTCCGGCAACGGCGAGATTCACGGCGCCATCGAGCGCTCCTTTAGGATTGAAGCTTAAAACTTTGCGAATGAAATTGTTCCGAGGCTCGCCGTCAGTGAGGCAGTCGACATCGATTAGTACCAAGCCCTCTTTGAAATCCGCGACATAGGCGTAGCGATAGCTTTCATGGAGATTTTGGGTTTTCCCTTTGTATTCATAGGGAGTTTCTTTGTTCTCCGGACGATAGACACGGCTCATGCTCGTTGGGTTATTTGTTGTGAGCGCAATGGCGCGGGCATCCTCAGTCTTGATATGGATTCCTTGACCTAAGGGCGATACCGGCGCGGTGATAATTTTTTCTGAGAAGCCTTTGTTCGAAGCATTCGCCACGTCATAAACCCAAACTCCCTCGGGTCCGCAGGCACTATAGAGATATTCACCTCGCAATTGCAGATTCAAAATATTCCCGCTGTGTTTTTCGGAGTCGCGAAGCTCGCGCGCATTCTCTTCGTGTTTTTTGTAATCATCCGGATAAGCAAGTCGATGCAGGTTCGAACCAATCACAGCCTGAGGTTCATCCCACTCTGTCACTCGCACGGCATGAAAACCATTATCTGCGCAGCCGACATAGGCGTGATAGCCCATGAAATTGACGAAATTTGTTCCTAGTAAATAGGTCTGCGCTAGCCAGGCATTGTTGTCATTCTTTTCTGATACATGGCAGTCTTCACAGGCGCGAGTTTCGGTTTTGCGAACGGTATGCGCGAAATGCGTATTGAACGCCTGGCTCGACATGCCGTTCGCGGCCATAGTTGGTAGCTGGGTATAGATCTTCTGTCGTTGCGCATCTTCGGAGGAAATGAGCACTGCCGAGGACGAGCGCGCGGTTGAAATTTTGTTCGATTTTACATTGCCAGCGATAGCAAGCATGAAGGCGTCGTCGCGGGCGACCTGCGGGTTGTAGCTCGCAAAATTGCGCAGTGCGTTGCCTTCGAAATGATGTTCCTCGGTTTTCCAATTCGCCTTTTGTGGCAAGTGACATCCAAAACAAGAAGTCACCCAAGAAGTGTGGCAACTATAGCATTCCATCTTTCCATCCCCGTGAGCGAGGGTTTTTCCATCGGAGGATTTGCAGAGTTTTGC
>CAZMYG010000012.1:8205-17913 GCA_964570465.1 uncultured Planctomycetales bacterium | reverse complement strand
TCTTTCCATCCCCGTGAGCGAGGGTTTTTCCATCGGAGGATTTGCAGAGTTTTGCCCGCGCCGCCTTTGCGTTGTACTCCGGATTTCCTTCTGTGACGCTGTCGAGTACCTGACTCACTTCCCAAGAAAGATCCTTTTCGAGCATCGAGTTTTGAATAATTTTTCCGTCTTTCACTTCGAATCGCGGTTTTTTAAATGGAGTTTTGGATAGTTCGGAAAGATTCATGCTGCCCGATGCTGCAGCCGGCCCGCTTGTCATGAGATTTGCACGCGCAGTTGCGTTGCCGTGACAATCCTTACAAGAAATCGAAATCGCTGCCTGATACTCGCCGTAGAGTTTTCCATCACCGTGAGAGTCTTGTGTGAAATGACAGTCGATACAGTGCATACCTTTCTCGGCGTGAATGTCTTTTAAATGTACCGCAGCTCCGTTGAATTTTTCCGGATCGTCATAGGGAATGACTTGCCCGTCTTTGTCGAGCAGATTGCCCTTACGATCCATTTTGTAAACGCCGCGGAAAATCCAGCCGTGCCCGTGATAGTCCGCAAATTGGGTATGTTTCAATTTTGGATTTAGATCCGAAACATTTTTTAGGAATTCCGGATCGCCCCAAAGTCCGCGAGTTGCCGCTTCTTCAGGATTGCGCGCAAGTTTTTCTGCGAGCTGTTCATGGGTTGGATATTGCTGCTCTTTAGGCCACATCAGCTCGCCGTCAGTCTCATAGCTCCACATCTGATATCCGTAATAAGTATTCAAAAACGAATTGGGCTGATGCATATGACAGACCATGCACTGGCTTGATGGAATCGAACGGGTGAATTTGTGTTCGATCGGGTGCCCTTCTTCCTTTTTGAAAATGGTGGGGTCGGGATTTTGAGTGAATCCACTATTGCCAAATTTTGCATAGGGACCGGAATGCACGGGCGAGCGATCGTTTGCATAGACGACATGGCAAGCGGTACATCCGCTGGAGCGATAGTCGCCGGGATTGTCGTTCGTTCCGAAGAAAGAGAGATGGGGATCGTTCAAACGAGTCTTGTGTACGTTGAGTAGCGGCAGGTCGACACGATTGAGGGTGCCAAGTCCTCGATCAGAAAGACGATTATTGGGTCGACCTGGATCTTCTAATTTATCTGGTAATCCAATCAGTGAATTCGGTAGGCGACTTCCCTGTTCAAAGACGCGATAGATATTTCCAGTTTGGCTGATTTCAAATTTTGGCAAAGGCAAAACAAAGGGGATCACGCTGCGTGCGAGTTCATCTTCGCTGGGCGGGGGAACGGTGTAAACCTTTTGATCGATTCCTTCGGGACTATAGGACTCACCAAAAATTGTCATCTTGTTCGAGGTGATACCATTCGAATAGGAAGCGGCGCCCCAGAAATGCGCCGAAGTTGTCATCAAGGATTTTGAAACCGCGAGTACTGCGGAGCCGTGACAAGAGCCGCAATTTTGATTCGCGACTCGTAAATCACCGGGATTCACAAAGCGAATCCACTCATTTGATTCTTTGTTGAGCAAGGTGTAGGACTGTTTTGGATTTGCGGCGCTGGTCCAACGTTCTGGATGAAGCGGTTTCGGATGTGCTTCTTCTTTGATCAAACTCGTTCCATTGCCTCCGTGACAATCCACGCAAGAAAGATTTACGGCAACGCTATCGTGAGGATCGATGGCGCCTGTGTGACAAGAAAGGCAGCCGGTACTCCGCGAAGCAGCAGTTTGCATATCCTGTTGTTGCAGAGGCGATGGCGGCATTTCGCGATAGGGCGTGTAGGGCTTGCGTTGCGAGCAGCTCGATACGAGCAGCAGCAAAGTCGCGATTAAGAAACCAATACAAATTTTGAGCATGTTCCAATTCTCAGAAAGTAAAAGTCATCTCCGTGAACACGGAATACAGCAGCTGATCCGACTCGTATATTTTTTGCAGTCCATTGCCCGGATAGAGAGTAGAAGCGCCAAAAGTCAGAATCACGTTATTGGTCAGCAGCGGGCGATATTGCGTGCCAAAGAAAATCTCCGTGCCAATCGAGCGATCGATATCTTCTAGCTCTAGATAAACTTCGAGTGGATCGGCTTTGGCAAACTCTAAATAACTTGTTCCTAGTTGAGCTCGCCAGGTCGGAGTCAGTTCCGCATCGATGGCGCCGCCGATTAGATAAAGCCCCGGATTTACAAAGTTTGACTGTCCTTGGATTTTCGAAGTCGAGAGATCGGGTAACGGACTCAATCGCTGTGTGAGATTGACGCCGAGCAATCGAATCGCCTGTCGATTCCAGAATGAAAATTCTCCGCCGGCAAAATTCGGCGCATCAAAAATCGCATCGAAACCTTCGCCTCGACTGTCGCGTGTGTCCTCGTCGCCGGAGGCATATTCCCCAAACAATCGAAAACGCAACCAATCGACATCGTAGGAAATTTCCAATGCTGCGAATTGCGCATTGATATGAATATTGCGAGCGGCGAAAGGATTGTCGCTGTCGCGGCCATAGGCTTGGTATAAGGCACTTGTGATGTTGAAGCGGCCAAAATGTCCTTCCCCTGCCCAGCCAAAATAATAACTTTCGACTTCGTGTGGTGAAGCGAGACCAACCGGAGCGGGACGCACCAAAAATCCGTTTTCGTCGAAGTGAAAACTTTCCTCATCGCGATTGTAGTGAAAGGAAATGGAGCTCGTGTGCCCTAGAACAGGCCAATCTTGGCGAAAGAGATTGGCGATCCAGACTTGCTGTTTGCGTTGATCCAAGCTGTTGAGTTCGGAGTTCGTGTCCTTTTCGAGCAAGTTGAAGTAAGCCAGATTGTATTGCCACTTATTCTCGTCCGCATTTCCAAAGACTCGAACTCCCAGATTTGTGTCGTCAAAGAGAAAGCCTCGGAAGTCGCTTCGAAACGGGAGGATTCCAAACTCGCAGGAGAGAAAGTCGTAGCGCGAACTCAGATCCATAAGATGAATCTCCGCCAGCGCCTCTTGCAGAGCGATATCGCCAGTCAATCGTTGCCTTCCATCGGCAGGATTCACATTCACAACGCCGACTTCTTCCACATCGAGATTCGTCGTGTTGTAAATCACGGTGGACTTCAATCGCCAATCGACCGGTTTGAATGCCTGTTGTCCCTTAAAAAAATCCAAGGTGAAAGCGGTATTGCTCACAAGCAAGGACTGTTCTCCTTGCCCAAAGAAACTCTGTGGAATCGGAAATTGTCCCGTGTTTCCACTCGGTGTTGGAACGCGTCGCGATTCGAGCAATAGTTTTTCTGATGCCGTTAACGAGAAAAATATATCCGGCTCCCAAATGGGGAAATCTCCTTTGAGAATATTCTGTCGATAGGGGTTCCACCAACTGCCCGGTTCGTTGATTTCGTAGGGAGGTGGCGTGATAAACCAGCGAGACGGCGCCTGCTCAAAATGCGGCGGCTCTTGTTGTGCTTCGCTTTGAAAAAGAGCGAAAGCAAGGAGGAAGGGGATCAACAGGCTCATTGGCTGGGCATGCTCTAACGGAATGGGCATACAGCGTCAAGAAGTGTGTCGGAGGTAAATCTGGGAGAGCAGAACCACTTGTTGATTAAAGTCTTAAAGAAAGATCAGAAAAATACGATTTTTGCTGTCCCCAAAGTCACGGCTCTGCGTTCTTAGGGAAAATATTTAGGAAATTGCATTTTGACTGAAGTTTTAAAATGAACTAGACGAAAAGGATTCCCGCGACGACCGGGGAATTGATTAGGAGAGTACGATGTTGCACAACAGGGACACACAAGGGTACAGCGGCATTTCAACCATCAACCAATCCAAGCAGAAAACGCATCGCGAGGCGTTCTTGGGTTCTTTACTATTCAACCGTCTTTGGCGCTGGCGGCCCACGCTCGCCTCCTTGTTGCCAGCGGCGGTGTTGTATTTTTCTTCGAGTTCTCTCTACGCGCAAAACTGCGCGAATAATCAAACTCCCGTAGCCGAAGTCGGCCCGAATCGTCAGGGATCTCCTGGAGTTGCCATGACTTTCTCCAGCGCAGGCTCCGTCGATTCCGACGGTTCGCTCGTTTCTTATTGGTTTAACTTCGGGGACAACCAATACACAGGTTGGCAACCGAACGCGAGCGTCTCGCACAGCTTTGCGAATGCAGGCAGCTACAACGTCCGCCTTTGGGTGAAAGACAATTGCGATAAACTCTCAGCTGCCGATCAAGCGACGATCACGATTAGTGGCTCGGCTACCAATCCCTGCCAAGGGAATCAAGCTCCTATTGCAAACGCTGGAGCCGATCAAAGCGGACAAACCAATCAATCGATTTCTTTTTCCGCGAGCGCTTCTTCCGATGCCGGGGGCGCGATCTCTTCTTATTCCTGGAACTTTGGAGACGGACAAACGGGAAGCGGAGTAAGCGTTTCTCATAGCTACGCCAGCATAGGTCAAAAGACAGTGACGCTGACGGTGACGGACAATTGCGGTGCGAGTGCTTCAGATACGGCGATCATCACGATCTCCAATTCGAGCAATCCCTGCGCAACAAATACTCCTCCGACTCCCAATTTAGGGCCGGATCGATCGGGCGTGGTGGGAACGGCGATTAGCTTCAGTGCTGCGGCATCGAGTGATGCGCAGAACAACATGAATCAGTACTGGTTCAACTTTGGCGATGGAGCTTTTACCGGCTGGCAATCGCAGTCGAGCGCGACCCACGCTTACAGTGCACAAGGCAATTACAGTGCAAGGCTTTGGTGCAAGGATAGCTGCGGAGCAATGTCCGTTGCCGATATCGCCGTGATTACGGTGAGCGCAAATAACGGAAACAATTCTTGCAACGGGAATACTGCACCCATTGCCAATGCAGGTCCAGACCAAGCGGGGATTTTGAATCAGAGCGTATTCTTCAATGCGTCTGCTTCCTCAGATTCCGGTGGCTCTATCGTTTCTTACTCCTGGAACTTTGGAGACTCTACAGGAGCCAGCGGCGCGACTCCGAATAGCTTCCACATTTACACGAGTACAGGTCAGAAAACAGTCACTCTGACCGTAACAGACAATTGCGGTGCGACCGCGACGGATCAAATGATTGTCAATGTTCAACCCAGCGCCCCTTGCGCTAACAATCAGGCTCCTATTGCCAACGCCGGTCCCGACAAGACAACGCCAGCCCTTATCCCGGTTCTCTTTAATGGCTCTGCTTCGAGCGATGCGGATGGACAGGTCATCAGTTATCGATGGTTTTTCGGAAATGGACAGAGCACAAACTGGCAGCCAAGCCCAAGTACCACGCATAGCTATACAGCAGGAGGAAATTTCACCGCCTCTTTGCAAGTAAAGGATAATTGCCAAATCGTTTCTGCTGCGGACAATTTGATCGTGACGGTGATCAATCAAGCACCGGTGAATGTCAGCGCAGGTCTCGATCGAACGATCAGTTTGCCAGCGAATCAAGTCAGTCTTTCCGGCTCTGCGCAGGACGATGGTTTGCCGAATCCACCAGGTGCAATTTCTTATTTTTGGTCAAAGCTCTCCAGCATTCCTGCAAATGCGAATGTGATTTTTAGCAATCCCAATGCTGTAGCCAGCAATGCGACTTTTTCGATAGCGGGGAGTTACATTCTGCGATTGACCGTGAGCGATGGAGCTTTGTCTGCTAGTGACGATGTGGCGATCACGGTGCTTGCCGGCCCTTCGATTGGAAATAATAGGCCTCCGTTAGTCGATGCGGGAGCGGATCAATCGAAAACTCAATTGAACGTGCTTGCTCCGCTTTCCTTCACTTTGTCTGGAACGGCAAGCGATGACGGTCTGCCGAATCCGCCCGGGGCGCTTAGCGTGACTTGGTCGCTGATGGATGGCCCTGGATCTGTGACGATTGCAAATCCAAACTCTTTGACAACCAACGTGAGTCTCCTCGCTCATGGCGTTTATCATTTCTTATTGGAAGCGAGCGACGGACAAATGAAGTCTTTTGATATTGTTGCCTTGCGAAAGGTCTACAAAAACCCACAGTCGCCTGGCCTTGCTTCTTTTTGTGCAAACAATAACACTCCGGCAGCTCCCACCTTTGTTTCGATGATGGGGAATGCGCTCAAGCAGCTTTTGGGTGATCCAATCTATGTTCAAGGTACAGCGAGCGACGGCTTGAACACGTTAATTACCCCTTTTCTTGAATTGGGAGATGGTACGACAAGCTTATCTTTCAACGCGCAGCCTCTTTACGAAGAGCCTGGAGTTTATCAAAATACGCTCCGTGTAGCGGATGAGTGCGGTGTCGAAAGTGTGACAACAAAATCAATTTCGGTTATTCCTCCGAGTTTTGAGTCGCGGCGAATCAACGAAATCAAAACCCATCTAGGCAAGACAGCTTACGGTCTCGCCCATTCTCCAGACGGCCAGCGCGCCTATGTCATGTCACTATTACTTGGCCTAGTAGAACTCGACGTTTCTGATCCAGCGAATCCACAGATTCTGCGCAATTCCCAAGGGATTTTTAAAGATCAGATGTGGTTTTCATGGGCGTTTCTCTGGGGTAACAAAATCGAAGTCAATGAAAATTGGATTGCGTTTTTTAGTCCGCAGGAACATACCCATTCTTTCATCCGCCGCGAGCATTTTGGAGAAGAGACGGAACAGCGATATCTGCAGGAAGGAAAAGTTTACGGCCTTGCGTTCCATGGGAACTACGCCTTCGCGATGATGCAGGACGAATCCATTGAGGGGCTTGGAAGAATGCCTGCGCTTTGGGTTTATTTCCTACCTCCAAGCGGCGCTCCGACTCGTGTTGCGCGTCTTGATTTATCGGGGATTGGTCGTCCTAGAAGCGGAGTGACAATTTCTGCAGCTGGGGACCGACTCTTTTATTTTTCTGATCGCGTTCACCCAATCTACGCAGAAGTTCTGGGAACCTATCTCCAGGCAATCGAAATTGCGAATCCATTGGCGCCGACGGCGGGGGCCTCGATCGAATTGTTTGAACCGCCAGCGGAACAGGGTCTGAATTGTTATGGACCCGGTGGGCTTGCAATCAATGACGCGAATACGAAAGCCTATGTCGGCTGGGGGAAACCTAATAATTGCGGTAACCAACCCAATCCTACTTCCCAGCTTGACATTGTGGATATTTCAAATCCGAATCAATTCACTTTGCGGGCAACGAAGCAATTCCCACTTCCAAATATGAAAATCATTCAATCTCTGCGTTCGTCTCAAAATGAAGACTTTCTACTGGTTGCACATTCTTCTGTTCCATTTCCGAACAACGGATCAGGCTATTCCGGTGCGATTCTCAAGGTATCGAATTCCGATGTCATCACTCAGGTTTTTAGCTTTCCTCAAGACGTGAATCTCCACGCTGCGTCGGTGAATGGTACAAACGCCATTTTGACTCACTGGGGTGAAGGAATCTCTGTTTGGGATTTTTCTAATTTGCAACAAGTGCAGGAAGTGGGAGCAATCCCAGGGGACCAAAAAGCCGAAGCTCGGGCGATTGCGAAAATGGGCAATCATGTTTTGGTGGACACCGGTTCGACGACCAATATTTACGATGTCAGTGATCCTGTGCGTCCGGAACTTATTTCCCAGATTCCCTTTGGTGCTTATGGAATTGAAGTGAAGGACCATTTTGCATACTTAGGGACAGGACCCAATGGGTTGAAAGTTTACAATATTTCAAATCCGTCAAATCCAGTGAACGTGTTTTCCACTCCCTCGTATCCGGGCGGGAACACTCACCCGACCTATGCAATGGCAATTTCCGCGGACAAACAGAAACTGATTGCCATCGACCCCACTTGGACCGCGTATGCCTATCCTCTTGCAGGAGGGATTAACGGAGGTCTTCGCGTTTGGAATCTTTCGAATCCCTCAGTACCTCAACTGACCGCAGTGACTGGGACATGCGAGTTTTGCGATCCACCAGATCCCTATAGCAAAGTGGCCATTTCGGAAAACAACGTGGTTTACACGAGCAATTACCTCCACACGATCGTGAAGTGGAATCTAACTGGTGCAAATTCTCAGCCAACCGGTGCTGGCCATATGAGTGAGTACGAAAGAATTGTAAAGAGCTTGGAAACGAAAGAGAACTTACTGTTCGTGGGCATCGAGTATGGACCTACAAACG
This sequence comes from uncultured Planctomycetales bacterium, assembly GCA_964570465.1. GTDB lineage: Bacteria > Planctomycetota > UBA1135 > UBA1135 > CAZMYG01 > CAZMYG01. The sequence continues at coordinate 9,827 of CAZMYG010000012.1, read as the reverse complement.
CTGAGTCCTACCCTCACGCCCTCTACCCAGACCCTGTTCACTCCGGTTTAAAAATCCTGAATGGCGCTTCCAACTTATCGGAACTAGCCTTCCTTCGCTCGGATGCCTATGGACGATTGAACCAGGTAGCTTCCATGGCTGTGTCCGGCGACCATTTGATCATGGGTGGCGAGCAGCGTGTCTTCTTCTTGGATATCAGCAATCCATCCGACCCGACCATCGAATCGGCCGTGTACGTTCCTGGCAAATCGACCTCGATGCTTGTCGATGGGAATCGTGTTTATCTGGGAGAGTACAGCCAGACACTCAACGTCGTCGAATTCGATGCGGAGTAATGGAATAAGGAGTCTCTTTAACGCTTAAGCTGTCAGCGTTCGACCGCCGAGCAAACTCCAAATTGTTCGACAAAATGGAGTTTTCAACTCCAAAATTATATTTTTTAGAATTGCCCTAGAGAGGAAGTCGCTCTTAGAAATTTGCCAGCGGATTGAAGAGCACAGTAAAGGCTGAATACGAACCCGAAGCGCCGTAGAAAACATTGTTTCGTATCACGGCATCTTTGATCGAATTGCTTGCAATGCTTTGTGCATTGAAAAACTCCATCAAATAACTCTGCGGCGGGTTAATGATGTTGAACTTCGCGATGCCAGTGGGGAAAGGATTCAGCCCAGAGCTATAGCTCGCATAGAGATAGTTCCCCACGATAAAGACCTCGTTGGGATGTCGGCCATAAATTGGGGCTTCGGGATTGTTGCTCTGAAAGATGAGCCCATCACCAGGCGTTTCTGGAGGCTGTATATCGTAGAGTCGAATGCCACCTGACATAGATAAGGCCAGCACGTTTTCATTGGCTGCAATCGTACCAATGGAAAAACCAGTTTGGATCGTTTTGATCAAAGATAGAGTGAATGGAGTGGGGTTCCAAACATCGATTGGCCCGACACGAATCAGATGCACCCTGCCAAGGTGGTCTGCAACGAAAGCAATATGATTTGCGACTTCAATTACAGAGGCTTGTGCATTTCCAGCTAAAGGGAGAGAGCCCAAAAGCACAGGGTTTGCGGGATTGCTCATGTTTAGCAATTTAACCCCTTCATCACCTGCGGCTAGATAAACCACTTTCCCGTTGGCGACGGCGTCCTGCGCATTCACTGGATAGTTTCCTACAAAACTAGGGGTGTCGGCGGCGGTGTAGCTATTGAGTCCCTGGGTACGTGAGCAGAGAAACACAAAGCCATTCGATGAGGCAATATTTCTCCCTGCTGGAGAGCTGATTGTGCCCCGATCGACGAGTAGGCTGGGATTAGACACATCAACGGTTGTGAGCCCTGCGTTCAGGCGCCCAACGAAAGCTCGTGTTCCTTCAACCGCAATCGATTCTGGGTAGCTATCGTCATAGCTCATCCCATCCCCGTAAGTCATGGATGGAATGACAGAAACAGATTTTGCGATCGAATCAAAAAAGTTACCGCCGAGATCGTAGACGGTTAACAACACTGGATGAACGCCAGCGATATCGAAATCGAATAAATAAGGATTTCCCTGGGAGATGATTCCGAAACCGGGCTCCCAAATAAAGAATGAAGGCCCACCGCTAGAAATCGATCCGTCGAAGTAAACTT
>CAZMYG010000012.1:0-8105 GCA_964570465.1 uncultured Planctomycetales bacterium | reverse complement strand
TCCCAAATAAAGAATGAAGGCCCACCGCTAGAAATCGATCCGTCGAAGTAAACTTGTTCTCCGATGCCAAGGCTATGAGTGCTCAGATTCATGGGAGTCCAAATTCCAGGGCCCGTTTGGCGAAGCACGCGGAAATTGGCATCGAGAGGGCCTCCACTTGCCGTGCCCACTTGTACTAACACAGTATCGCTGCCACTGACTCCGCAATTGTCGGTTACGGTTAACTGTACGGAGTAAAGACCTGGAGTGGAATAAATGTGATTGATAACAATCCCTGTGCCCGTTTGTCCGTCGCCAAAATTCCAAGCATAAGATTGGATTGTTCCATTGACATCGATTGAACCCGCTGCGTTGAAGGCGACAAAGCTGCCTACCGTACCTTGCAAATCGGGACCCGCATTGGCGGAGGGAGGAAAGTTATTCGTACAGCCGTTTGGGCTGACCGTGATGCTCAACTCATCACTACTGAACAAAGCTCCGTCGTGAACAGTGAGTTTTAAGAGGCAACTCCCAGATGTCGTAAAAGAGACACTGGTATTTAATGCCAGTGGATTTGCAAATGTAGCTGTGGTGGTGCCGGAAACATAAGACCAAATCGTCGAAACAGGTCCTCCGATCGGAAGTCCATCGTCTGTATAGCTTCCAGACAAATTTGTACTCGCGTTGCCGCTCAAAGGCATGGTGATGCTTTGATTCGGTCCTGCATCTACAATCGGCGCCTGATTTGGATTCGTGATATTCACACTCGCCGTGTCGATGTCTGTTGCACTGCAATTGTCCGTGACAGTCAAAGTAGCGGTATATGCTCCTGCGTTTGTGTAGATATGGTTGATATTGCTGCCACTGCCATTCGTTCCATCTCCGAAATTCCAGCTATAGGAAGCAATACTTCCATCTGGATCAAAAGACTGAGAAGCGTTGAAGTTCAAGGCGCCGCCAATCACGCCAGAAAGATTCGGGCCTGCATTGGCATGTGGTGCCACGTTGTTTGTACAGGGGTTGCTGTTGTTGTTGATTGTGATTGTTGCTAAGTCGTTTTGCGACATGGCATCGCAGGAGTCGAGCACCCAAAGCCGCAATACATAGTTTCCTGGGCTTGCGTAGCTGTGAGAAATCGTAGGGGTGGGAACCCATCCCGTGAAATTCCCATCTCCAAAAGTCCACCAGTAGGCATCGATACTTCCGTTCCCATTGGGGTCTGTGGATGCAGATCCATCAAAATTCAGTGTCGCTCCAACTTGTCCGCTTCGATCTGGCCCTGCGTTTGCAGTAGGAGGCTGATTGTTATCGCAAGAAATGCAAACTCCTACGCAGTCGCTTTGCCCTGAAAAGGCTCTTAACGAAGCAAGCACATCGTCGATATTGATAAGTCCATCCCCAATAGGCCCGGTTTGGGAGGAGCAGGGGGCAATATCTTGAGCTGCGAAAGAGGCGCAAGAGTGATCGCCAGTAAATCCAGAGAGAATACAAAGAACGTCATCGAGATTGACGACACCAGACAGATTGACATCTCCGTAAGCAGCTCGCGTGCAGTTTTGAGCGAAGCTTGGTTGAGTTAGGGCGAAGGTGGCTAGCAAGCTCAGTGGAAGGATCTTAGTCCAAGAATTTTTCTTCATCACTCACCTACTCTTCTATTTTTTGTACCCCGCGCGTTCCTGGAACGGAGAACGAGTATAACGAGAAACAAACAATTCGATAGTTGCCGTGCCTCCCCAAAACATGTTGCGGCTTGAGGGGGGAGTTTCTATAACGACGCAGTATTCACCTGAATCCTATGAAAGCTTTGCCTCTCCACACTTTTTTTGTGCCCCTTGTAGCGATCGTTTTTTCTCTCGCATCCTGCTCACGCTCTGGCACCAGCAAAGATACATTCGTGAATGTGAGTTTTGCGGCGGTGACTCCGCTCACGGCGGAAGAAGTGGACCTTGTGATTCAACAAGCTGCAGAATCCATTGACGCGGCGGATTTATCGATTGCCGTTGTCGATCGGATTGGAAATATTCTTGGTGTGTGGATTCGCAATGCGGCGACGAGTGTGAGCGACCAAAACATCACAGTCTCACTCGCGCGAACGGCGGCTTTTCTCAGCCATAGTCAGGCTCCGCTCACTTCGAGAACGGGAGAGTTTTTAACGACCTTTCATTTTCCCGCGACTTTTGGCTCCGTGCAGGCGCCTCCTTTTTCTGGATTGGCCGGTCGGCGTGAGACGACTGGGGTTGGAAACACGGGGCAAGGACCTTTGTGGCAGCTCGACTTCACGAATCGCGGCGCGTCTTTTTGCGAGTCTTCTCCTGCAACCTCTTGCTACAACGCGGGATTCGAAGTTTCTCCTGCGTTCAAGATTGACGGGACAGCTCCGAGTCCTGGGCTCAGTATGCTCCCTGGCGCTGTTCCTCTATATAAAGGAGGAAGGCTTGTCGGGGGAATTGGCTGTTATGGTGCGACCCCGCAAGCCTGTGAGTTCGCTGCCATTTCAGGACGTGTGGGATTTGATTTTCCAGCGCCAGTTCCTGCGGAAGGCGCGGTTTATCTAAATGGCGTGTTGCTACCCAATGTTGAACAAACGACTCGGCCTGCTGGTTTTTCGAGCGCTACGTTTTCAGGAACGACAGTAGTTGCCTCGATTGATGGCAGTGTGGATCCAGAGGGTTATTTGATTGGCCCGCGTTTAGATCCACTAGGTGCTTTCACTGCCGCAGAAGTACAGGCCATAGTTGAGAATTGTATCGACGCTTCCAATCGCACTCGCGCAGCGATTCGTTTGCCTGCGGGAAGTCCCTGCAAAATGTCTTTTGCTGTTACCAATCGAGAAGGACTGGTGTTAGCGCTTTATCGAATGGAAGACGGGACGATTTTTTCTCTCGATGTGGCCGTGACGAAAGCGCGCAACGTAGCCTATTTCAGTAGCTCCTTGGTTGATGCCGCAGATCAAATTCCAGGCATTCCTACGGGCACGGCGATCACGACACGTACGTTGGGATTTACGACTCAACCTTTTTTCCCCCCAGGCATTGATGATTCTGGCGTACAAGGGCCGCTCTTCTCTTTAGTGAGTGCTAATCAAAACCCCGCCAACTTTGACAGTATGGGAAACGCCGATTCAGCGAATTTTCCCTATCAAAGTGGACTCGTGCTTTTTCCTGGTGCGGCGGCTCTTTATGACGGCTCAGGAAATTTGATTGGCGGACTCGGTGTCTCCGGTGACGGTGTTGAACAGGATGACTATGTCACTTTCTTTGGCGTTGATGGTTATGAGCCACCCTCTTCGATACGCGCCGACAATTACAACTACAACGGTGTGCCGCTTCCTTACTTCAAATTTCCGCAAAATCCCGGTTCGGGAAATTAGACCCTTACGGTAGAGACACACCATTCCACGGCTCAAACTCTCCTGCGCCGTTAAGCAAATCGATCAAACGTAAAATGTCTGCGGGATTTGAAATTCCAGAGCGATCGATATCCGTCGAGTGCAAAGCCAAGGAGATGACTCCATTGAGAGAGTTGATGAGATTCAAAATGTCGACGGGTGAAGTGCTGGCATCGCCATTGCTGTCACCAGGTAAATAACCCAAACGAATGGCTTGATTGCGAGGCTGATACAAAGTTGTTGTCCAAGCTCCCGCTTCAATTGCTTTATTCAGCGTGAGTCGAATCTGCCGATTCCCAAGATCCGTGATTTTTGCAATCTGCGGTGCTGACGTTTGAGCTCCTTCTGTCTGGATAACGAAATCATTTGCAGTGGGTAGAAGATCTGGAGAGCAGGACAATTCGATTTCAATTTCTTGAATACCGAGCAGTTCTCCTCCATTTGGAGCGAAAGGCTGACGAGCATCAATGATTTGATTTGCAGGAACACTACTTGAAATGAGTGCGCCACCATTCCAACGACTCAAGAAACAGTCAGTAAATCCGCTGGAAATATGAAGATCGACATTTGCACTTGGATCGAAGTCGATGCTGTTCCAGAACATCCCCGTCAGCAATATGGAACCGGAGGACGCGAGCGCGATTGCAGAAGCCTCGTCGGTGCCTGTACCTCCAGTTGTTTGCACCCATTGATGATTGCCATTGGAATCAAAACGACTCACGAAAATATCATTGCCGCCGTTGGAGCTTCTGAAATCGGCGCCAATGTCAGGATCGAAATCGACATTGTTTCTAAAAAAACCACAGACCCAAACATTGGCTAATGAATCGGCTACGACACTATACGCGCCATCGTTTTGTCCCGAGCCAAAACTGCGAGCCCAGCGATAACTACCATCAACATCGAAGCTACAAAGAAAGGCATCTTGTGCTCCGTTGGCATGACGCATATCTATTTCGGGTCCAGGATTGAAGTCGACATCATTTGCGAATTGTCCCGCAACATAAAGGGTGTTTTGTTTCACCGTGATGGCAAAAGCCTCATCGACTCCATTACTCCCCATACTTCGAGTCCATTGATAAACGCCGTTGGAATCGAAGTGACTCAGGAAAATGTCCCGATTCCCGTTGGAGCTATGTAGATCTGTCATGGGGCCTGGATCGAAGTCGACGGAGTTTTGAAAGTAGCCAGCGACATAAACATTGGATTGATTGTCTACGGCAATTGCTTGGGCATTATCTAAACCGTTTCCTCCGATTGTTTGTGTCCATTGATAGGAAGCATCAATTCCAAATTTGCTAACGAAAAAATCATTTCCACCAATAGCCGCGCGCAAATCGGTTTCGGGTCCCGGATTGAAGTCGACGATATCTCTGAAAGTTCCTGCAATCCAAATATCACCAGAAACATTCGTAGCAACGCCTAGAACATAGTCGTAAGCACTACCACCTAAGACTCGAGTCCAGTGATAGGAACCATCCGGCCCAAATTGACTGAGAAAAATGTCGTCATTGGCATTCGATTGCAACAAGTCGGTTCCTGGACCTGGGTCAAAGTCGACGCTTGCAGAGAAGGCTCCCACAATCGAAATATTTCCTTGGGCGTCGACGGCGATTCCGGTGACAAAATCATGGCCCTCTCCTCCAGCTGTTCGAGTCCACAGATAAGAACCGTCTGGGCCAAACTTACTCAGGAAATAGTCATAGAAACCATTGGATTGATGTGATTCCACTCCGGAGCTCGGATCGAAATCGGCGCTTCCTTCAAAGTAGCCACCGATGATGACATTGCCCTGAGCATCGACAGACATAGTGGTTGCTTCGTCGATGCCATTCCCGCCAACCGTGTGCGTCCAGTAATCGAGAGCGCAGTCTTGTGATTTTGCCTCGTTGATAGATACACAAAGGCAGATCAAAAACACGATTTTGTGAATCCGGTTGCGGTTCATAGGAAGGCGCAAAGCATATCTTTAAAAACGACGGCGTCAACGTAAATGGCTGAAAAAGAGCGACTTACGTTTATCTTGGATCTATGGGGTATATTTATTTAGAAGATTCTAGATTTTTGGAGTCCCGAAATGGACTCAAGCGCGTTCAGAAGGTGGAGCCTAATTGAGTGGATTTTGTCTCTAGTTTTGGCTTTGTCTTGACGAAAAAGATGCTTGTTAAACCGGGTATCTTTTGGGGAATACAAAAGATGTTGCAATTGGAATACAACTGGGGGGCGCGCATGTTTCACACGTCTTGGTTTTTGAAAATCACGGCTTCGGCCTTTTTGTTTGTTTTTACTTCCTCTGCGCAGGCGCAGAGCTGTCCCAGTGGCGCTTGCAACGGGGAGCCGAGCAATTGCAAGCCGCTGGCAAACGCGGGCCCCTCGACACGTGCCGGCAACGTAGGTGTCGCACTGAGTTTTAGTGGTAGCGCGTCCTCTGATCCCAGTGGTGGAGTGATCCCTCAGTATTGGTGGAATTACGGGGATGGGCAGTTCACGGGTTGGCAAAACAATGCCGCGGTCTCTCACGTGTATGCGAATCCCGGTACTTATCAACTTCGTTTGTGGGTGAAGGACTCAAGCAATACGAATTGTTTTTCGGATGCCGCTACGGTCATAGTCACGATCTCTGGAGGTTCGAATCCTTGCGCGGGCAATGTGTCTCCACTAGCCAATGCAGGCGCGGATCAAAACGGTCAAACGAATCAATCTCTTTCCTTCAGTGGCGCGGGCTCCTCGGATGCGAACGGCACGATCAGCTCGTACGCTTGGAATTTTGGAGATGGGAGTACTGCTTCTGGCGTGAGTGCCTCGAAGAGTTATTCCGCAGCAGGCAGTTACACGGTCACGTTAACGGTGACGGATAATTGCGGCGCCACGGCGAGCGATATGTCGATTGCAACGATTTCGAATCCCAGTAATCCTTGTACGAACAACCAAGCGCCCACAGCGAACGCGGGCCCGGATCGGACGGGGACAGTGGGCACGGCTGTGAGCTTTAGCGCTTCAGCGTCAAGCGATCCCAATAACAACATCAGTGAGTATTGGTGGAACTTTGGGAATGGACAATTCACAGGCTGGATCACTCAATCTTCGGTTTCTCATACTTATGCAGCGGCAGGGACATTTACCGCGCGTCTTTGGGTGCGCGACTCCTGTGGATCGATGTCGGCGAGCGATCTGGCGGTGGTGACAATTTCTTCTGGGGGTAACACGAACCAAGCGCCAGCAGTCAATGCCGGTGCGGATCAGAGTTTGACAATGCCACTCAGTGGGAACGGCTCGATCAATCTGAATGGATTTTTCACGGATGACGGATTGCCGGTGGGTGGAGCGGTGACGCGGACTTGGTCGCGAGTGCCTGGTGGTGGGAGTGGAGTGGTGACTTTTGCCAATCCCAATTCTTTGGCGACCTCAGCGAGCATTTCTGCGGCGGGCACTTACACGTTGCGCTTAACGGTGAGCGATGGAGCGCTCTCTGCATTTGATGAATTGATCGTGACGGCGAATCCTAATGCTTGCGCGGGGAATCAGAATCCGATTGCGAACGCGGGTGCGGATAAGAGCGGCACGGTAGGAGTCTCTCTGAGCTTCTCAGGCTCTGGCTCCTCGGATCCCAATGGAACGATTCAATCGTACTCATGGAACTTTGGAGACGGCACGAGCGGCTCTGGAGTGAGTGTGAACAAGACCTACACTTCTGCGGGAACTTTCACGGTGACATTAACCGTGAGCGATATTTGTAATGCGACACACTCCGACACGGCCATTGCGACGATTCAAAACGCAAATCAGGCACCAGTAGTGAATGCGGGTCCCGATCAAACGATTTCAATGCCCCAAAGCGGAAACGCTTCGTTGACTCTCAGCGGCTCAGTTAGCGATGACGGATTGCCTGCGGGTGCCAGTGTCAGCAAGACCTGGTCTCGTGTGCCTGGAGGAGGTTCGGGCACTGTAACATTTGCGAATCCAAGTTCTCCAATTACGAGTGCGACGATTTCTGCGGCGGGCACTTACACGTTGCGATTAACCGCAAATGACACGGTCCTTTCGAGTTTTGATGATGTGCAGATTGTGGTGAATCCGTTTAATCCGTGCTTGAACAATACGCCTCCGGTTTCCAATGCGGGAGCGGATCGCACGGTGCAGGTGAATACGCCAGTAAGTTTCAGTGGAAGTGCATCGAGCGATGCGAATGGAACGATCACGAGCTACGCTTGGAACTTTGGTGATGGCACGACAGGCTCTGGGCTCAATGTCTCGAAGACCTATACGAGTGCAGGTACTCGTACTGTTGCCTTAACCGTCACCGACAATTGCGGTGCGACCCATAACGATCAGGCCATTGTCACCGTGAACGCGGCCGGTGGAGGCACTCTCAACGCAGATTTCAAAATCTATCGGCTCGGATCTGTTGTCAACGGACAAGAACAGTGGATTGAAGTTGGTCCTTCCGAGCCAACACAGATGAGTGACAAACTCAAGTTTGACGCCACGAGTTCTACGGGACCCATTGGTTTATACAGCTGGCAAATGGGCGATGGATCGTTCAACGTTGGCGAAGTGATCTATTATCAATCTGGAAATGAAATCAATTGCGGCCCTGGTTACAACAATTGCGGCGCGTATAACGCAAGTCTCATGACCGAACTCACTGTGTATGACTCTACTTTTGCAAATAGCGATTCCTTTTCGAAATCCTTTACCGTCGCCAGCACGATGAGCTTTATCGACGCGCTTCCGAACG
>CAZMYG010000011.1:11052-32953 GCA_964570465.1 uncultured Planctomycetales bacterium | reverse complement strand
GAATCTAGAAAAGCCAAATTCCTCGCCCTCTACCAAAAACTCGCCGACGCGGCGATGAAGTATTGGGCGGATACGGGGCAGTACCCGATTGAAGACAGTCGCAGCACGGATCAAGATGATCATCAACTCTTTTATAAACCAAACCCTTTCATCCCCGGCTGGAGCGGCCCCTACATTGATCGTCCACTAACCCCAGATCAAAACCCTTATGATACAGATGGCGTTGGCGGTCCAGATCCAATCATTCTCTGCAACTCCTTGGACCAACTCCCCGATGGAACGCCGCCTGATAATGCAAGTGGTTTTGACCTAGATGGCACAGGTCCGGCAACAGCACTCACTGGACCAGGTAGTCGGCTCTATATCCAGCGTACCCCTCCTTCTGTTGGAAGTTTCCCGGGGCCTTACATGGATATGAATGGTTTCGACAGAATCTTTGAAGACTTCTTCGATCCAGCCGTTCCCGGCGCGGGTTATGACTACGGAACCTCGGTCGGACAACGTAGCTCCACGGGCCGAATGGAACTCAATTCCATCTTTATCTTCACAATGGACTAGGCATCGGCAACAAGACCATTTTCCTCATCTCAGAATAATAAAACTCAAAGTGTACTTGCAAAGAACGGGTTGGAATTTGAGCAGATTCTGCGACCACACCGACCCAAGGCGAGGATTCCACGGTTAAACCGCAAGCTTGCGCCTCAGCAACCACGAAAGAAAAAGGATCGTAGAAACTGGGATAGATCAAAAGATCGGCCCCTCGATACCAAGCCGCCAATTCAACCACAGGTCCAGCAAAATAAACGCATGTAGTGAGTTCGAGTTTCGCAACTCTTTCTTCCCAGCGAGATCGCTTCGGGTCTTTCCCAACCACAATCAATCGCCAGTCTTCGCCAAAACGTCTTTTCTCAACTAAAGACCGCAGGGCGGGCTCCAAGCCTTTCAATTCAAAATCATTTGCGACAAAGAGAGCTATCTTGCTATTCAAAGCCGCGCCGATCCGCGTACGCAAATCCAATACATCACCTTGTCGTGAAAACCGTTTCTCGTCGACTCCCAATGGGATAGATCGGATCTTCGCGGCATGTTCAGGATAAAGCTCCCGAAATTCCTGCGCTGAAAACTCCGAAACCACCGTGACCAGACGACAAGAGCTCATCAGTTTTTTTTCGAGCCTTCTCAACACCAGTCGTTTGAAATCAAAAGCCTTGCCCAGTCGAAACAAGAATCGCTTCCAGCCTCGTTTCGAACGCAATCGCCCTTGCCATGCGCCCTCAATCGATCCCCCATGCGGCTGAAAAATATCAGCCTTCGCAACATGTCGCACAGCGATGCTCAGATCGCAAGCTTCTTCGGCTAACGCTCTCTCGCAGTTTTTCGAAAAAACTAGCTCTCGAAATCCACGCGGCCAAAGCTTTCCCTTTACCTGTACAGCACGGCCTGGAAATTCTTTTCCGTGATCCAGCGAAAACAAAACGGGTTCGTCATCCTTCGACTGTAAGAATTGTGCAAGCGCACAAAGATAGCGTTCCGCTCCCCCGCGATTCGCATCGAAACGATCGATGATCAGCGCGATTTTCATCAGCCGTATTTGGGACGATGCTTTGCGATTCTCTGTGCCTTCTTAAGAATTGCACGAACCCACCCCACATGGCGTTGTAGGGGCGGCGTATGCGCCGCCCCTACGCTTTCTGTGGATTCACTCTTTCCGCTCGCCACAAGCCAAAGTTTCAAAAAACGCAGGCGATCCGCGCGAGAAATCGAGTGCGGGGCAGAAAAATACATCGCGGCCAAATCCTTCACATACCATCGTCTCAAGCGTTTTTTCGTCACCCGTTGCAAATCGATGAGATGCAGCACGGGCTTGCCTTCCTGGAACCCTTCATAAAGCAGATGGCCTAGATACAAATCCCGATGCACAAAACCTGCCGCATGCAGACGAGCGATCAAAGCGGCCAGCGATTCGATCCAGAGTTTTTTCACTCGATAGTCAGTCAACCCCAGAGGATTGGGATACCCCTGAGCCAACGCTCGATCTAAGGGTTCCCCCTCACAACCCTTCCAAAGCAAGAAAGAGCCCACGCCAAAGCGGCTTCCCCAGCCAAGTAGCTTGGGAACGGATAAACCAAGCCCAGGAAGAACCTGGAGCGCTTTTTTTTCCACTTCGCTTCGCTGGCGATGAAAGCCGGGCCAAATCCTCCCTGCCAGATATTGCTTCAAGAACAATGCCCCGCTGTCGCTTGGACCTATTCTTAAAGTCTTACGAGACGGAGTATTGCGAACGACCTCGCCTTTAGAAAATTGCAAAGCGTCTACAGGCGTTAAAATCCCGTAATAAGACTTTAAATCTTCAGGAATAAAGAATGTTTCTTTTATCAAAATTGCCTAATCAAAAGCCAGAGATTCTGCCGAAATAGACGATGAACTTTGGGGGAATATGAAACACCCGAACCCTAAAACTCGCAAGCAGTCAGGCTTCTCCTTTTTGGAGATTGTCGTGGTATTGGCTGTGCTGGCGACTTTAGCCGCGCTGATCACACCCTATGTTTTCGACATGATGGAAAAAGCCAAGATCAGCAAAATTGCAGAAACCTATCGAACGCTCGCAAAAGGCCTCAACGATTTGAAAACGGATCGCGTGTTTCAGAACGCGGACCCAGCCACGATATGGCCAGCTGTGGATGCACTTTTCTTGAGCAATCAGGGCTACATCTCACGCGATCTCAATCTGACCGACAATCCCTTTGGGGGCAGTGCTTCGATCGTAACCATCGAATCGGCTGGGGACAATTGGACATTGATTTCCGGAGGACCCGCTTTAGATGGGCCGTACTCAATTTTTGAATTGAATCCCATTCCTCAGGAAGTTGCAAAAAAGATCAAGCTCGCGATTGATGGGGTACTTGGAGGGGATGAGGAAACTACGGGAAAAGTTCAATATGCAGACGCCGATTCAACAACTGTGAAAATTTTTCTCCTAGATTTAGATGGGAAATAACATGAAAAAAAGCCATACAACCAAATCAGGATTCACCCTTCTCGAATTGCTCGTAACAACCATTGTGCTTGGCGTGCTTGCCGCGATCGTTGTACCCACCGCAAGATCCATGGTCACCGATGCGAAGGCGGCAAGGATGATGCAAACGATCAAGATCATCGCCGATGCCTCAAGGCAGTATTTTGCAAACACGGGAGTGTGGCCGGGAACAGCCGGTGACCTTTGGACAAATCCAGGGATCGCGGGATGGAATGGCCCCTATCTAGAACGACCGATCGGAATTGAAGACAACCCGTTTGGCCAACCAATACACGTCATGTCAGATAGCACGACAGTTTCTCCCCAAGGAGCGGACGATTCATTCTTCACTTTCTATTGGCCCGGCGCATCCGATGAGCTCGAACAAAACGGTACATTTGCGAACCATGAGGGCATTTCAACCTGTCATACCAACGGGGATCTCGTGCTTCGATTCAAGGTTGACTATTCGGCAAGTTGGGATGAGATATTGCTGGTTATGAATCAAATTGACTACGCCCTCGAGCCCGATTGCAGCGAGGTAGGACACATAATGTATAATTGGCAAGGTCACGGCTACGATGTCCCTACATCGGCAATGAGTGGGGCAGTTCAATATGCGCCCTTGTGGGATGACATCTACATTCTCCCCCTCTCGGTTAATTAATCTCGTTACAAGAGCCAACTAGGGCTGAAACCAGAGCCCTGCGTGTCGGCGTCTCAAGAAGACCTTGACAGCGCAAGAGGAGTCTTCATAAGGCCCTATTCACTAAAACACCCCGGATTTGATTTCCCAAACCTGAGCTGCTAACTTCTTTCTCCCCAAATTGGGGAAATCAAACATCCATGAGCCTAGGAAATCAGCCTTCGTCAGCTAATTCCGCCGAAACGAATCCTTTCGAATCGATGAAACGTCGTTTCGACGTGGCGGCGAAAAAGCTAGGACTCGACCCCGGGCTCTATGAAATTCTGGCCACTCCAGATCGCGAACTCACTGTTTCCATCCCCGTGCAATTGGACAATGGGAAATTGCAGGTGTTCACCGGTTATCGCGTGCAACACTCTTTCGCTCGTGGCCCCTGCAAAGGCGGAATTCGTTACGCTCCGGATGTCACAAAAGACGAAGTGCGCGCCCTTGCCGCCTGGATGACTTGGAAATGCGCGGTGGTCAATCTCCCTTTTGGTGGAGCCAAAGGCGGAGTGATCTGCGATCCGCGCAAAATGTCCCAAGCCGAACTCGAACGACTCACGCGACGCTACACCGCGGCCATCATGGATATTCTGGGTCCCGAGCGAGACGTTCCCGCGCCAGACATGAATACCAACGAACAGGTCATGGCCTGGCTGATGGATACCTATTCGATGCATGTGCGGCACACAGTCACTTCCGTTGTCACCGGAAAACCGATTGGCCTTGGTGGTTCCGCAGGACGACGAAGTGCGACGGGCCTTGGTGTTCGAATTGTCGCTCGCGAAGCACTCTTGAAACTCGGGAAAAAAGAAAAAGACACGACGGTACTGGTACAAGGCTGCGGCAATGTCGGTGGTATTGCGGCCGAGTTCTTCCATCAAGATGGATTCAAAGTTGTTGGGCTCTCGGAAATTGCAGGCGGGCTCTATGACGCGAAGGGAATTGATATCCCCAAAGCCCTGGCCTATTTCCGTGAGAAAAAGACTTTGAAAGGCTTTCCTGGAGAATGGGTTTCGAACTCGCAATTCCTCGAAATGCCCTGTGAGATTCTGATTCCCGCCGCAACCGAAAATCAAATCACCAGCCAAAATGCGGCAAAGTTGCAATGCAAATTGATTGTTGAGGGCGCCAACGGTCCGACCACCGCAGACGCCGACGCCATTCTCGAACAACGCGGAATCACTGTCGTTCCCGATATTCTCGCCAACGCCGGTGGCGTGACGGTTTCCTACTTCGAATGGGTTCAAGATCGCATGGGCTATTTCTGGACTGAAGAAATGGTCAACGAGCGCTTGGAGAAAATTCTCGTCTCTTCGTTTGAAGAAGTTTGGAATCTCGCGCAAAAATACCAAGTCAGTTTGAGATTAGCGGCCTATATGCTCGCAGTAGAACGAGTCGCCTATATCACGAAGATGCGAGGGATTTATGCCTGAGAGCAACGAAACCCTGTACTCTTCGATGTTGAGTCGGCTTGAAATGGCCGCCGAAAAATTGCAGCTCGACGAGGGCGAATTCGAAATTCTCAAAAATCCCGATCGCGAGTTGCAGGTTTCGATTCCGATTGCATTGGATAACGGGGAACTCAAAGTACTTCAAGGCTTCCGCGTGCATCACAATCTCTCACGAGGACCTTGCAAAGGAGGAATTCGACTTTCTCCGCATTCCACTCTCGACGAAGTGCGCGCACTCGCGGCCCTGATGACCTGGAAATGCGCTGTTGCGGATATTCCTTTTGGTGGAGCTTGTGGAGCCGTCGTCTGCGATCCCAGTCGTTTGAGTCGCGGCGAAATTGAAAAAATCACTCGCCGTTACACTGCCTCGATTCTGGATATTTTGGGACCTGAGCGTGACGTACTTGGTCCGGATCTCAACACCGATGCCGACATGATGGCCTGGATTATGGATACCTATTCCATGCATGTGCGACATACCGAACATGCTTGTGTCACAGGTAAACCAATTGGCCTTGGCGGTTCTTTCGGTCGTCGTCGGGCACCAGGATATGGCGTGGTACAAGTCACTCGCGAAGCGCTGCGTGCTAATAATCTCAAAGAGAAAGCGGTCAGCATCGTGATTCAAGGTTTCGGCACTGTAGGTGGAGTTGCCGCAGAACGATTCCATGCTATGGGATTTAGAGTAACGGGAGTCGCCGACAGTCATGAGGCTCTGCACGATCCCAAAGGCCTCGACATTCCCGCACTTCTCAAACACCGCGATCTGCATGGTTCTCTCGATGGTTACAAGGAAGCGAACTCGGTCAGCCAAGAGCAATTTTTACAACTGCCCTGCGATGTGCTCGTCCCCGCAGCCCGAGAAAATCAAATCACCGCAGCCAATGCGGCAAAAATCCAAGCCAAGCTGATCGTCGAAGGTGCTAACGGCCCTACCACCGCGGAAGCGGACAAAATTCTCGAAGAGCGTGGAGTGTTTATCGCACCGGATATTCTTGCGAATGCAGGTGGAGTGATTGCTTCCTATTTTGAATGGGTTCAAAACCGCGCGGGCTATTCTTGGGACGAACAAACCGTATTCACTCGACTAGAACAAGCGATGAACCAGGCCATTGCCAAAGTTTCCGAAACTGCAGGCAAACATCGCACAAATTTGCGCCGAGCGGCTTATATACTCGCAGTAGAACGAGTCGCTTATTCCGATCGCATGCGCGGGATTTACGCGTAGGTAGGGACACTCGTTATATTGTCGGATTCTTGGCGCTGTTTTACAGCGCCAAGAATCCGTCAATATAACGAGTGTCCCTACCTACGCGCTGCATTCCCTTCTGCTTGACTGACGCCAGGCAAAAGAATACGAAATCCAGAAGCAGGCAAAGGGAAAGTCTTACCTTCTTTTTCTTGAATTCCTTTTTCCAAAATCAATTCTGCAGTTTGTTGTGCGGCATCGAAACGCAATTTACCTATGGCCGCACGAAGAACTCGTTCCTGCTGTCCCGTTGCATTGAGTTGCTCTAATTGAGGTTGAATTAATTCACCTCGCGAAACAGAGTCAAGGGATAGAAAACGGTAATTCGATTTTTTGGATTCCAGAAGCCGATTGAGACGTTCGATCAAATCCCCCTCTTTGCGGTTCAAATCTTGCTTCGCGACAAATGCCGCGTTTTGTGTTTTAGCGAGAAAAAGCTCCGGTAGAGTTTCTTTCCATCGATCAATATGAAGTTGCGAAAGCTCGACACGGTATCCTTCTTCAGGAATCGGAAACTTCGCCCCGTTTTCAAAAACCTCTCCTTCAAAAAACTCGAAGTACAACGAATCTGAATTCTGCGCAAAGCTCAGTCGCATCTGCTTGGCAAAAACCGAACCACTGAGCGCACCATGACTTCCAATGCGATGAAAAATGACGGAAGAGATTGTTCCGTTTTGCACGGAACCTGCTTCAAAAAACTTCCACTCCAAAACCCCTTCGCGTGTCAGCAATTGATTGAATCGAGTCACAAATGGATTGGGTTCTTGTTTCTCAATCGAGCTTATAGGTACCGAAGTCGAAACTGTTTTTTGCGCATTTTGAATATCTTTAGAAAATTGAGTCCAAGCCTCTTCTTGCTTGCGCAATTTTTCCTGCAAATTCAATTGCTCTGTCTCTAAAGCTCGATTCTTTTCCTGAACGAGTTGAAGTTCCTTGTCCAAAGCATTCGCGCGTTTCGCCTGAGCCAGCAACGGTAAAAATTGAAAAAAGAAAAGGCCTAGGAGAACTCCCCCAAAAAGAAAGGAAAGCCAAAAGAAGCCCGAGAGCCCTAACTTGCTGGACTGATTTTTTTTCTCTACGACGGTGCTTTCCATGGGAGTTTCTTGTGATCGTTCCACCATTTAGTCCAGTCTTTCGATTCCCTAAAATTCTGCCCGGTCAACGCCTGCAGGGTTGCGAGAATCGGGCCTCCGATTGTGTCATACTTTAGCTTTGCCTGCGCGTTATTTGGATCTGCCATACTGTTATTTTCTGTAGTTTCTAGGATTTTGCTGACTCGTTCGACGATTTTCTTTCGAATCGCTTCCTCAGATTTTTTGTATTGCCCTAAAGCATCCGCCGCACCGGCGATCACGATATAGTCCTTGTCCTTGAGCAAATCGAGCAACGGCTCCACAGCCTTAGGAGATTTAGTCCGCCCTGTAGCCTTGGCTAAATCCGCGCGCAGCTCAGGCAACCCTTCTTCTGTTTTGCGAAATGATCGATCGTTACAAGCTGCAATTAAATACTTCGCCCCATCTTCGCCCAATGTGCTCAGAGACGCCGCAGCGGCGCGTATTAATTTGTACTTCGAATCGAGTCGAGTCTGGTTAAAAGAGTCGGAAACCGTTTTAGAAATCTTTGCGCGATCTTTGGGTCCTGCCTGTTGAACCATTTGTGTTAGTTGATCGATGAGCTTAATGGCGCCGTCATCGTCTTTTTTCTTATAGCTTTCACTAAGCGCAGAAAGCTGCTCGGCGATTTCAGGATTCTCATCCTTCGATGCATCTTGGAAAAACAAACACGCTAATAGACAAAGAGTTTTCATTTTTGCCTTTTCGATCACCTATTTTGCCAACTCCAAATATCGTTTGATTTCTTCGTTGTAACACCCGCGAATCGATTCGAATAGGAGCGGAGAATTCACTTTCTTTGCTTTCCAAACTCCTAGCAACTCTTCCGCTTCAACCAAACCAACTAATGCGTTTGAAATCCAAATCGATTCTGCACGACGCATCGTTTGCAAAGAAATCAATTTCTCCTGTACGTTCACTTCTAAACGCTTACAAATTTCTAGAATTTTTCCACGAGTGACTCCGGGCAAGATTCCCCGGTTCAAAGGTGGAGTCCAAACTTCTCCCTCTTTGACGATAAAAAAATTACTCACTGTACCTTCCACAAAATCCCCTGTTTCGCTGCGGAATAAGGCATCAAAGCAGCCTCGTTCTTCCGCTTCTTCACGAACAATCCAATTACGGGCACGACAGGTAGTTTTTACCTTCTCCCAAGGATCTTGGCTAAATTTGCGAAAGCGAGAAACGGCGAGCTTCACGGGTTCAGTCACTTTGGGTAACTCACGCAAAGTAATCGCCAAAGTAGGACTGGTTCGCTCTTCACCATGAGTCAAAGTGATGCGAAGCGCTGCATCCTCCACTTTCGCCTGAGCAATCAATCGATCAATAGACTTGGCAATACTCCAAGGCAAGAGAGGAATCTTGAGAAATCGCCGTGCCTCTTCCATGCGCTCGAGATGTTCGAGCAAAAAGACGGGTTTTCCTTTCAACACACTGAGAGTTTCGTAAACACCGAGCCCGTGCAAAAAACCGCGATCATTTGCGCTAATCGCAGGAGCGCTTGCAGAGAGAATTTTTCCGTTCACAAAGGCGTAATCAAAACTCATCTCTGGAGGACCCTCGCCATCCCCGCTCCCTTATCCAAGGTTTCTTCGTATTCCGCCTGGGGATTGGAATCGGCAACAATCCCACCACCAACTCGATAGCTCACACGATTTCCCTTTTGTAGCAGACTGCGAATCGCAATGTTGAAATCCGCATTACCATCGAAACCTAACCAGCCAATCGATCCTGTATAGACCGAGCGCGCAGAGTGTTCGAGTTCTGCAATGATTTCCATCGAGCGAATTTTAGGAGCGCCCGTAATGGAGCCCCCAGGAAATGTGGCTTTTAAAATTTCGCCGATCTTGATGTCCGGACGCAATTTTCCTCGAATGGTCGAGACGAGATGAAACACGGTTTCATAGTCTTCCACGGCAAAGAGACGCGGAACGTGAACGGAAGCTGTCTGGCAAACTCGTTTCAAGTCATTGCGCTCGAGATCAATAATCATGGTCAGCTCGGCACGATCTTTTTCGCTCGCGAGTAATTGCGCTCGTGCTGCTTCCTCTTGTTCCGGCTTTCCGCTGCGCGCTCGTGTTCCCTTGATCGGACGCGTTTCGATTTCCTCACCACGTCGTCTTAAAAACAGTTCGGGAGAAGAAGAAAGCACGGCACCGTGTGGAGTAGACAAGAAAGCGGCAAAAGGAGCTGGATTGCTTTCTCGTAAACGCAAATAGAGCGCTAGGGCATCACCATTTACTGAAACATCGAAGCGTTGCGAGAGATTGACCTGATAAATATCGCCGGCATAGATATATTCCTTCGCTCGCTCGACAGCTCGGCAATAGGAATCTCGGCTGTGATCGGATTGCAAATGACCTAAGACCTGGAAACTTCTCTCTGGAATCGGGCGCTGTGCGACTCGCTCAATCTCTGCAAGTCGGCGCTTTAAATAGGAGCTGCCACGTTTATCGGCATCATTCTCCCATTCACAAATCAATGCATTGCATTCTCCTGTTCTGTGATTGAGAGCAATGACAAAGTCAAAACAGCCAAACCACAGATCACCGAATTCCAAATCATCTTTGGGCAAAGGCGGAAGCTTCTCAATCCAACGACCCAATTCATAAGAAGCGTAGCCCATCAATCCGCCGGCGAATGGAAAAGAAATGCCTTCTTTAGAAATCCCAAAACTCGCAAGCAACGCTTCCAATGCTTCGAGTGGATGATCCGGAAACGGAAACGCGAGTCCATTTTCTTGAGTCAACACCGAGCGTGCCCGATCACAGTGCAGAGTCGCAAACGGCGACCAGGACAAATAGGAAGTTTCTGCGATTTCCTGATTTCCCCCAGCAGAATCTAAAAACACTGGCATTTCTTCGGCGCGCAATCGAGAGAGTAAATTCAACGGCTTGATTCCAGGTAACGGGAATGAGTGCACGCGAAGCTGGTTCTTTGGTAGGGGCGGGTCCCCGACCCTCCCTAGCAAAGTGAAAGCATTTGGACTTCGAAACATCCCTAGTAAACTACCCGCCATGCGAGAGCAGATCGAGCGATTCTTAAAGCATTTAGCGGCCGCGCGCGATGTCTCTTCGCACACCTTGCTGGCCTATCGAAGCGATCTCACCCAGTTTGCCGCTTTCGCACAGGCAAAGAATATTCGCAGTCCAGAACAAGTGGATAGCTTGCTGTTACGTTCTTTCCTCGGTCAACTGAAAGAACAAGAACTGAAGAAAACAAGCATGGTGCGCAAACTCGCCGCCATTCGTTCGTTCTACAAATTTCTGCGCCGCAATCGACTCGTATCCTCCAATCCCGCAGAAGCTTTGCGCACGCCAAAAATCGAGTCGCGTTTGCCGCGAGTGCTCGATTTACCCGAAATTGAGAAATTGCTCGCCACGCCGGATACCAATCAGTTTTTAGGACTACGCAATCGGACCATGTTAGAAACTCTCTATAGTGCTGGACTGCGTGCTTCTGAACTTTTAGGAATCACCGAGGAAGATCTCGATTTGCGTGCGGGTCTTGTACGCGTCAAAGGAAAAGGCAAAAAGGAAAGATTGGCGCCTTTAGGCAAACACGCTTTGGAATGGCTGGAACGCTATTTACCGCAGAAAAGACAAAGACAGGCAGAAACCGGCAATGAAAACAATTTCGTGTTTGTTCACGAGAACGGAACTCCGCTTCGTCAGCGCGAGTTGAATCGAGACTTTCAAAAAATTCTCTCTGCGGCAAATATCACAAAAAAAAGTTCTCCGCACAGTTTGCGCCATTCTTTTGCGACTCATCTCTTGGATCGCGGCGCCGATTTACGTCTGGTTCAAGAGTTACTCGGTCACGCAAATCTCTCAACCACGCAAATCTACACTCATGTCTCTCTAGAACGCTTAAAAGCAATTTACGAGAAGGCCCATCCACGCGCTTGAGAATCGCTCGTGCAAATTATTAAAAAATTGATATATCTCTGCGGCATCGGTTTTTATTAATCATTCTGGTTAGGAGGAATTCATGAAACGATTGCTTCCGTTGGTACTTTTGTCGTTAGTTCTCGTCGCGACTCCCGCTTGTTACACCTTTAAACACACCGTAGGCAATGGCCCTACGAGTGGCATGAAATCTCAAGAAGATCAGTGGTTTATTCTCTGGGGACTGGTTCCGCTGAATTCTGTGGACTCTAAAGCTTTGGTAGGTAGCGCATCAAACTATCGCGTGACCACTCAATTCACTCCGTTGGATGTGATCATCTCTGCATTCACGGGTTGGATTACGATTCACAAACAGACGATTGTCGTAGAAAAGTAAAACTGCTTGGGGCGTAGAAAGCGTTCTACGCCCCAATTGACCAATTCTCTAGTTCTCGCTATTGTCTTCCGCCCTTTTATTTCTGTAGACCCTGTCGTCTAGTCTGGTCTAGGACATGAGCTTTTCAAGCTCAGAACACGGGTTCAAATCCCGTCAGGGTCACCATAGAATCTTAGCTATGTGGAATTTACTATTATTCACCGTTGCACTCGCCGCAGATCAAAAAGTAAGTCTCATCGAAATCCAAAAGTCAGAAATCCCCCATCTACTGAAAAGCGCTGGGGGCTCTTTCGATTTCACAGAAGTCTTGAGCCTTGAATCGGGAATTCGATTTCCAGCGGATGAAGAAGAATTGGGTTTATTGCGACGGGAAAAAGTCCATTTCAAAGTAATCCAGCAAGATATGACCGAGCATTTCCTGCAAAGCCTTCAAAGCGTGGCCTTAGGAACGGCTCCAGAACCTCCCCTAGGATTTGGCTCTATGGGCGGCTATTACACCTATGCCGAGATTGGGCAAAAACTTGACGAACTGCATAATCTCTTTCCCAATGTAATCGGAGAAAAAATCAGCATCGGTCTCACTCTAGAGGGACGAGATATTTGGGCCAGCCGCATTTCAAATAACCCAACCGTCGATCAAGACAAACCCCGCAGTTTTTTCGATGCCATGCATCATGCACGCGAGCCGCAGGGAATGATGAGCCTGATCCATTTCATGTACGAACTAGGCAATTCTTATGGAAGCGATCCGTTTCTCACCCAGCTCGTCGATCAGCGAGAAATCTGGTGCATCCCGTGTGTGAACCCAGATGGCTATGTTCACAATCAATCGACGAGTCCACTAGGTGGGGGCATGTGGCGCAAGAATCGCCGTCCGCCAGAACTACTCGGTGGCTGCATTGGAGTCGACCTCAATCGCAATTATTCAATTGGCTGGGGAGTGGAACCGGGATCTTCCTCAGAAATTTGTTCCGGAATCTACCGCGGACTTGCGCCTTTTTCCGAACTCGAAATTCAGGCGCTGACTGACTTTTACCTCAGTCAAGGGCCGTTCGGAACGAGCAACTCGATTCATACTTTTGGCAATCTGCACATGTATCCTTGGGGCTATACCCAAGATCCAAGCCCGATTGATGCCGCCTGTTTTTTGATAGGCAATTGGCACGCGCAAGACAATCTTTATACCGTCGGCCCCATCTACTCGACGATTTACCCCGCAAGCGGAGTCGCTACGGACTGGGCCTACACCGCACTGGGCTCTCATGCCTTCACCAGCGAAATTGGATCTCAATTCTGGCCTACCCCAGACAAAATCGTTCCTCTCGCTCTAGAAAATCTAAATTCCTTCGCACGATTGGTCGCTTCAGCGGGTGCCTATGTCCGTTTGATCGCAGTTTCCAGTATTGAAGGAAATGGAAATCAGGATTTTGAAATTGACCCCAATGAAACGGGATTGATTTCTCTCGCAGTTCAAAATTTTGGCAGCATGGCGAGCGGTGAAATCAGCTTTCAACTGACAAGTTTAGATCCCAATGTCACGGTGTTACAAAATCAACTCACCTTGCCTTCTTTGCAGGCATTTGCAGAAGAGAATACGGACCCCACTCTCTTAGAAATTGCGCTCGCTTGCGAAACAGCTTCGAACTCGACTGTTTCGCTAGAGATTCAAATCTCGCATGACGGTTTTTCCAGCACGCAAACGATCGTGATTCCAGTCGGCAATAGCAATTTGAATAACCCCTATGATCTCGACAAAAATGATGTGATCAACCTCGACGATATTCTTTGTGTTCTGGAAGCATTCACAATTCCCAGTGCTTGTCCCGGATCAGATTTAGCGCCTTGCGGGGGAAATGGGATTATCAATCTCGATGATATTTTGGCAGAGCTAAGCGCCTTTACTGGGATTTACTCTTGCCCCTTCGAGTCCTGCAAGTAGCCAGCGATATTCCTTCTCCATCGAGTCGAGCAAAGTAGTCGCAAGCCTCTTTCTTTCCTCTTGCGGGATCACTTCCCATGTATAGGTTTCAATTTCCAAATGCTCAGTTGAGTTGGCGATTTCAGGCAAAACTCGAGCGAGTTCCGCACGAGTCGAAGACAACTCATGATCTCCTTCCCAAAAAATTGGAACATGGAAATGAGAACGCAAATTTGCGCTTCCTCTAACTTCCGAAGAACTCAAGGCTTGATCTAAATCCGCAAACCGTTTTCCATTCGAAAAAATTGTCTGATGAAAATAGCGTGGCTCGGCAAAACGTTTTAGTCGTTCGATAGCGCTTAGATTCTTCCCCGGCTCTCTCAACTCCAAAGCCGCAGAAATCTGCGCTTTCCCGATTGGAATTCCTGCCTTTCGGTAAGACTGCAAAGATTCGCCCAAATCTTCCCATTGAACACAAAGATGGCAAGTATCGAAGCAAACTCCCAAATGACGGCGTAATAGAGCTTCCGCTTGCTCTGTCTTCATATCCCAACGAGCTTGCAAAAAGGAAACACCAAAACGGAGCAGGCATTCTTGATAGAAAGAAACAAAGTCTTTTGTTGTATCCACGATTGCGAAAGGTTCCGGTTCCAAAGATAAAACGATGCGACGACCCGTCTTTTCTTCTAAGCGATGAAGATGAAGTGCCGCGCGAGTGAAATTTTCCGCGAGCGTTTTCCAAATCGGATCGCTAGCAACACGAGCACCGTAAGCTCCCGTATGTGTCGAGATCGAACCGTTCACTCCCTCTGGCAACCATCGCGATAGCAAATCCGCTGCCTGTTTTGTTTGCTCTAAACGCGCTGGGGCCGACCAATCTGGCTCGAATACTTTTTCCTTTACCCTTTCGTTTTGGAAATTTCCAAAGGGAAAAGCGTTGAGAGAAAAAACATAGAAATGATTTTCTTGAATCCATCGATCGAAATCCCAACGGCGATATTCGTTTTCTGAAAGTTCTTTCAAAACAGAGGCGGGTAAATACATCCCTAAACCAAACTCTTCGTCAGGACTCAAACGCTGCTTCAAAGGCTTCGCTAGATCGAGAAGAAAACGATGTATATCTTCCAAGGAATCTGCAGCGGAGACATTACTGCAATATCCGAGATGAATCGACTTTGCTGAGAATGGAACTCGCATATTTGGTGAGGGCGGTGCGATTCGAACGCACGACCTACTGCTTAAAAGGCAGTTGCTCTACCGACTGAGCTACGCCCCCGCGATAAAGGGGGAAGAGATTAACCGGAAAAATGAAAACTGACTACAACTTCCCCTCAGCGAAGTGCCTTCCGGTTTTTTCTGTAAGGTGGCGGTGAGTACCCGCCGCCGCGAGTTCGTACTCGGTGTCTGAGCGCCGGCGGGTACTCACCGCCACCTTACAGAAAAAACCGGGAAAAACGGAGCCTAGATCTCCATGATCTCTTTAGTCTTCTTTGCGACCAGCTCGTCGATTTTCCCCTCGTATTTTTTGAAAGTTTCCTGCAATTCTTCCCGAAGTCGCTCGGCGTCGTCCTCGGTCAATTCAGAACCCTTTTCCGCATCTTCGACCATTTTCATCACATCGCGGCGATTATTACGAAGGGCGATCTTCTCCTGTTCCGATATTTCTTTCACACGATGTGCAAATTTTTTGCGCTGTTCTTCTGAGAGAGGAGGAAAAGCCAAGCGAATCAGCTTCCCATCGTTAATCGGCATTGCTCCTAATTCAGACTTGGCCAAGGCTTTTTCGATTTCCTTAAGGGCACCCGTATCGTAAGGCTTGATCACGATCAAACGAGGCTCGGGAATAGAGATATTTGCCAATTGTTGTAGAGGGGTCGGCGCTCCGTAGTAATCCACGCGAATCGGTTCAACCAATGCCGTGCTTGCACGCCCTGTGCGAATGCCTCGGATATTTTCTCCAAAGTAATGGACCGTTTTTTCCCACTTCTCCTCGGCGGTCAGAATAATTTCATCTCGATCCATATTTCTCAAGCTCCAATCAAAGTGCCCAGCGATTCTCCCTTTACTGCGCGTTCGATCAGTCCCTTCTTGCGAAGATTGAAGACAAGTATCGGGAGTTTGTTCTCCATGCAGAGAGTGATCGCTGTGGCGTCCATGACTTTTAATTGTTTTTGGATGACTTCCATGTAACTGAGTTTCTCAAAGAGCCTGGCCTTAGGGTTTTTGACCGGGTCATCAGAATAAACTCCGTCAACTTTGGTTGCCTTCAAAAGAACCTCAGCACCTAATTCAGTAGCACGAAGCGCCGCAGTCGTGTCGGTAGTGAAATAGGGATTTCCTGTGCCTCCCGCAAGAATGACAATTCGCCCTTTTTCTAAATGCCGCACGGCGCGGCGGCGAATAAAAGGTTCAGCGATGGAACGCATTTCAATCGCGGAGAGCACTCGCGTCTCGCGTCCGTGTTTTTCAATCGCATCTTGTAAAGCGAGACCGTTGATCGTCGTCGCCAGCATGCCCATTTGATCTGCCGTGACTCGATTGATGCCTGCTTTGGAATATTCTCCCCCACGAATGAAATTGCCACCGCCAACGACAACGGCGATTTGCGCATATTCTGCGGCTTTATGGATTTGACCTGCGATGGAAACGACTTCGTCTACTGCGAGTCCGTTCCCTGCGTTGCCACCAAAGGCTTCACCGCTCACTTTCAAAAGGACGCGGTGATAGCCCTTTTTGGATGGCACTAGAGTTCCCCGCCAACCTCAAAACGCGCGAAGCGGCGAACAACAATGTTCTCGCCGAGCTTAGCGATCAAAGTCTTCAACAGACCGTTTACTGTGGTATTAGGGTCTTTCACTAAGGGTTGATCGAGAAGACAGTTGTCGGCGTAGAATTTCTCCAATTTGCCGCTGACAATTTTCTCAATTACGGCTTCAGGCTTACCCTTGACCTGTTCGGCGTAGATTTCCTTTTCTTTATTGAGAACGTCTGTTGGGACTTGCTCACGAGAAAGATAAGGAGGGCGATTCGCAGCAACCTGTAAAGCAAGATCGCGGGCGAAGCCTTCAAACTCAGGATTGCGAGCAACAAAGTCTGTTTCGCAATCGAGTTCTAAAAGAACTCCAATTTTCCCATTGTGATGAATATAGGAGTAAACTCGACCTTCTTTAGCGTCGCGTCCGGCTTTCTTTGCCGCGGTATCAATACCTCGTTTGCGCAGCAATTCATTCGCTTTGGCTAAATCGCCACTGGCTTCGACCAAAGCCTTTTTGCATTCCATCATGGAAACGCCGGTCTTGTCGCGAAGCTCACGTACCTGCTCAGCAGAAATCTCAGGGGGCATTTTAGTGATCCGATCCTTCTCGTGCGCCGACGGAGACTTCCGCATTGTCGGAAGACTTCTTCCCCGACGACTTTCCGTTGTGAGAACCCGGTTTCAACTCCACTTCGGCTTCTGATTTTTGAGCAATCGCCTGGTTCTCGCGAAGCATTTCTCGTCCTTCGAGCACGGCATCGGCCAACCTTGAAATGATGAGCTGTACGGATTTCATGGCGTCATCGTTGCCGGGGATTGCGATATCGGCGTAATCCGGGTCGCAATCGGTATCCAACAAGCAAACGGTGGGAATTCCCATTTTCCGAGCTTCCTTGACGGCGATCTCCTCTCGATTGGGATCGACAACAACGAGCGCACCGGGCAACCCAGTCAAAGTACGAATACCCTGGAGATTGCGGGCGATTTTCATTCGCTCACGACGCAGCGAAGAAACGATTTTCTTCGAATATCGCTGCTCCATTTCCCCAGTAGCCTCTAGGGTTTCCAACTCCTCCAAACGCTGCAAGCGTTTGCGGATAATCGCGTAGTTAGTGAGAGTTCCACCAATCCATCGCTCAATGACATGAGGCATCGAGCAACGCTTGGATTCATTCTCGATCACGGAGCGAACTTGTCGCTTGGTGCCGACGAAAACTACTTGGGCTCCAGTAGCAACCAGCTTGGAGAGAAAATTTTGAGCTCGGATCAAACCCTTCAGAGTTTGTTCCACATCAATGATGTGAATCGTGTGCCGTTTTCCATGAATGTACGGCTTCATCTTCGGGTTCCACTCGCGCGTGCGGCAGCCAAAATGAACCCCAGAATCAATCAAATCTTTTGCGGATAGGCTTTCCAACCCATCACCTCCAAATTCTTACAATGAAAATACACGGCGAACTGGCGACATCCTTCAGGGAACGATTGAGGAAGGAAAACCACGATGGTTTGTACAGCCAAACTCGCTCTGAGAAACGCAAGAGTTTATCTATGAAGATTTCCTTGTCAAGCTTGCAACGGCGCGCGCTCAAGCTATAAATAGCGCCATCACGTACGTCTCCACCCTCTTTCTTCTGGGGAAGTTAAGATTGGAGTTACTAACTTTCTAACGATTTGTGAAAAATCTGTAAGTAAACATGAGTTCAATGCCACGCATCTTGATCATGAATCACAACCGCGACGAGCTAGAACCTTTCGCTAGCGCGCTGCGCAACAACGGTTTCGAAACCGTTGTCAGCGACAATCTCCTACGCTCGATTCGTTCGACGCGAGAGCAAGAACCCGACCTCATCATTCTCAATCCGCTACTCCTAGATCCAACAGGAGTGGAGCTAGAGCAAGTGAGCCGTGCACGCGGGAACGATCATTCGATTCCACTGTTGCTCATGATCGAAGACAAAGAGGGCGTGGTTTCTATGCGCATGGCGAAGAAAACTCTAGGCGAAGTGCAGGATTTTATTTTGAAACCGTTCACGCCAGAAGAGTTGCTGACCCGAGTGGAGCTCATTCTACTCAACCGCGAAAAGATGCGCGAAATTCACGGCAAAACTCGCGCCCTAGAAGGCCAACTCATCACAGATTTTAAGACCTCGCTTTTCAACGACCGCCACTTTGATCAGCGCTTGCGAGAGGAATTTGGCCGCGCCGCGCGACATACAACTCCACTTTCCTGCTTGTTGCTCGATATCGATGATTTCAAAGGCATTAACGACTCGACGAGCTACGAATGTGGCGACCAGGTATTGAAGTCCCTCGCTGAAATCATCCGCAAAAATATTCGTGTCATCGATTTTCCTGCACGTATTGGCGGCGATGAGTTTTCGATTCTTCTGCCCCACACCACCATGGCCGAAGCGGTCTACATCGCAAATCGAATTCGCGAGGCCGTGTCACGCGTGGATGTACTTGTCAAAAACTATCGAGTGCGAATGTCGGTGAGCATTGGAGTATCGACTTATCACGGACGAGGCATTGAAGAAGCTCGCGATTTAATGAGCCAAGCCAACGCTGCACTCAAAGAAGCCAAATCTCACGGAAAGAACCGAATCTGGGTATTCAGCGAACGCGTTGCAATCGAAGCGGAATCTCGCAACGAAATCACTAGCGAAAAGCAACTGCAACAGTAACTAGCTGGGTAGGGGCGGCGCATGCGCCGCCCCTACAACTCTAGGTCAGTTCACCCTTTTCCTACTCACAAACAATTCCACAAGCAAAACCACTCCGGCCAGCGAAATCCAAATCCAGACGGCCCGAGACTGCTGCGCTTGGCGAGATTGTTCCAATCTTTCAAAAAACATCGGTGCTCCATCCATCAACTCTCCTCCAGTACGAGCCGCTAGCACTGCAATCGAACGAAGTCGCTGTTCTGTCGTTTGCAAAGAATGCTCCGGATCTGACCCTAAAGACCAGGAACGAAACTCTGCAGATTCGGGCAATGAAGCGCCGGAACCCCAGCTCGGGCGTTCCGCAAAAATGGAATTAGAAGCCTGCCTTTCCAAGAAATAGGGAAATAGAGCTGGAAGGATTTTGTCTTCAGATACAGAGCTGTCATAGGCCATTGGAGAGACCGCACTCTCTTCACGCCTTCTCAAAAACTCCATCAACTGAGAAAAGAGCTGTCTTGCTCTTGCATCGGTAAACCAATCCTCCGCTTCATATTCGCCTCCATCTGAAGCCCAAAACGCCACTCGCCCCTCTCCCCAATAACCCAAGGCTAAAAGAGGCTCTCCGGTTTCTTCTACTTTCAATGGAATCACAGTACCTAATTTAGCCGTGCAGCGAGCTGCTCCTTTTAATTGAGGCAAACTGGGAGATGCTTTCCAATCAATCGCCTGAAAAATGGGATGAGCATCCAATGGCATGGCGGTGAAAAACTCTTTCGGCGGTGTGGATTTAGGCTCTGACTTTTCAGAGTCCAGAGGCCTCGAATCTTCAGGCTTTGGTTTGGCAGGACCTTCTGCTTCGAAATCGGGACGATTCAAGGATTCGCGAACTCGATTCGCTTCTAAAGTAAAGATCTGCGGAAGTTTTTCGCTCTCGACAGGATAGAAACGGCCTTTGCCCCACAAGGCCAAATTGCTCAGCAATTCGGTGTCGTATTCTTCCCCACGTAAACCGACTGTACTTGTCGTGATTCCTGCTTTCGCTTTTTCGATTGTGAATTGATAGTAAGGCGCTTCCTGAGAATGTTTGTCTTCGGTCGCGCCGTCAGTTAACAAAATCAAATGTCGAATCGCTGCAGGAGTTTTTTCCAAAGCTTGAGCTGCTATAGATAAAGCAGGAAAAATTCGCGTTCCTCCCCCGGGTTCCAAACGATCAATGTCTTCGCGCAAATCGCGAATCTCGCGAATTTTGCGCATCGGGACGATCTCACGAGTTTCCCGATCGAAGGCCACCACCATTAAATAGTCTTCAGGACTCAAAGTGTCCGCTGCTGCAAGCGCCGCCTCTCTTGCTCGCGCAAGTTTCACACCAGCCATCGAACCGGACTTATCAATCACCAACGCTAATGCCACAACACCTGCTTCTCGTTTTTCTTTGCGAGGATTTTTAGGCTCAGCAATCGGCAATGATTTCCCGTCATCAGGCATCGGCGCATCTTGGCCTTCAGAAAATCCAGGCGCTGGTTGAGTTTTCCCTGAAGATTGTGGCAATTCACGAACCCGCTCTGTCAGCTTTACAGGAAGAATGTTCCTCAACTCCGCACTTGCTTGCGAGCGAAGGCTTTCTCCTGCGAGAAACAAAACTCCTCCACCGTATTGAAGAAAATCAGAAATAGAGGACTCAGCGATTCGCGCGTCGCTGATAAGCCAGGCATCTGCCTGAACGTCCAGATTCGCTGCGTTTTTCTCGATACGGAATCCTTGTTTCTCAAAAAAATCTACTAGAGGAGACGCAGGACCAATCACTTGAATCTTGGGAGCTTCTAATAAGTGGAGATATCCATAAATCTGTGCGGGTCGATCCGCCGAATTCCCATCGAGAGCTTCCATTCGTACTCGAACGAGTCCAGGTTTTTTTGCAATCACTTGCAGAGTGCCAGAATGTTCCCCACCTTCCCAATCGACTACCAGCTCACCCACTATTTCCTCACCCACCCAAAAGCGAAGATGTCCAGAAGCCGAAGAGCGAGAGAAAAGTTTCCAATGAATCCAAAATGGTCGTCCACTGACCACTTGCTCCGGAATAGAAAACGAACGCAATTCAAAGCCAGGTTTTGAATCTACTGGAATACTGGGAAGCACAAAGAGAGAGACCCCTTGGGGAATGGCTTCAAACTGAGATTGATCACGATCAGCACAAATCACCAACCATCGTTGTGCATCGCCAGCCGTATTCAGCCAAAGTTCTGGAGCAAAGTCTTGACTGGAAATCGCGCGAACACGATCGTTTTCTTGCAAACGGCTCGCCATTACGGTTTCTATTTTTGTCTCCCCAAAACAAAGCGGCGCATCTAAGAAAATCAAATCCAGAGAACGTTCTCGCGGACGTGGTTTGAGCCAGTCGATTAGAGCCAAGCTGAGAAAAAGTGCCGCGATTCCCCAACAGCACCAGGAAAACCAACTCGCTCTCATTTAATTAATAGAGGATTGAGCCAATCTGCACGATCAGCAACATGAAGTTGATCTGCATAATCCACTTCTAAACGAAGTTCGCTCGCAGCTTCCAAAGACAAATCCGGAATTCGAGTTACTCCAGCCCCGCCTCGAATCACAGAACTTTCATAGAGCTTTTTCCCATCCACCCAAACGCGAAAAATTACTGAGCCACGAGCCTGCAAATCGAGCACTTCATCATCAATGCCTATCGAAGCGCGAAAGCTGCGATATTTTTTGTCGAGCGCATATTTCAAAACACAACGAGAGTG
>CAZMYG010000011.1:6525-10952 GCA_964570465.1 uncultured Planctomycetales bacterium | reverse complement strand
GCCGCGATTTCTTCGAGGGAGAATTTCTGAATTCCTAAACTGGATCGAAACAAAAGCTGTTTCTCCTCAAAACCCTCGACAGTGCCGTTGAGAAAATCAAAACCGTTTTGGGTTTTCCGATAGAGTCGATCCTTGCTCGATTCATGGGTGAAGCTAGACCATTCCTGCGATCCAATCTCTTTTGGGAAAAAAATCTGCCTCACATTTTCAATGGGTAGCTCTAATGACCCCGCTAGATCCGTTTCGATTCGCAAGAGATCTTCTCGCTTCCCTGCTTGCACGCTTTTTGAATAAAGACGATCCCCATTCACTAGATCGAGAACGATTTCCGGAGCGCGATTCGCCGTTTCGCTACCGGCCCACTTCACGAGGAAGATTTCTTGAATCGGAAGTTTTCGAATGGATTGATCCACTCGCAAATTCAAATGCGAGGCGTCAATCGATTCGATCTCTCCTTGAATCAGAGACTGGTCGAGAGTCCAAACCTCAACCGAATGAGAAAACGGAAAACTAAATAAGGAAAATAGCAAAGAAAGCCATGCCAACATCATTTCACCTGCCAAAGAGACAGTTCTTTTTTTATCTCACCCAGATCCGCTGCCAACGTGACATTACTATTATTGTTGCAAGCCACCTCTTGCTGCTTGTGTTCCCTCGCACTTATACTCTGCGGTTCAATTTCAAGGGGAACGGCACCGTTTTTGCTAGCTGCCACGCGCATTTTCTGAAACGAACCGTTCTCAAAATACTTTAAGAAGGCTCACTCCAAAAAAGCGGAGGACATTGTATGGCAAAGCAAATTGTTTTCGACACAGAAGCTCGCGAGGCGATCCGTCGAGGCGTTTCGAAGCTCTCTAAAGCGGTGGTTTCCACCTTGGGTCCACGCGGACGTAATGCAGTTTTGGATCGTGGTTGGGGAAGTCCGACAGTAACCAAGGATGGAGTTACCGTCGCAGAAGAAATTCAACTCCAAGATCCCTATGAAAACTTAGGCGCTCAGTTGGTTAAGGAAGCAGCAAGTAAGACTTCTGATGCAGCTGGCGATGGCACGACAACGGCAACTTTGCTGACCGATGCCATTTTTGGTGAAGGAATGAAATATCTCGTCGCCGGAGCGAGTCCCGCTGCACTGAATCGCGGCCTGCGTAAGGGCGCCGATGCGGTGATCGAAGAGCTCAAACGAATGAGCCGCAAGGTCAACACCGAGAGCCGCAAAGAAATCGAACAAGTAGCGACGATTGCTGGCAACAACGATCCGCGAATTGGAAAAATCCTTGCGGATGCGTTTGAAAAAGTCGGCAAAGACGGAGTGATCACGGTTGATGAAGGCAAGTCTCTCGACACTGAGGTCAAGGTTGTCGAAGGAATGCAATTCGATCGCGGCTATCTCTCTCCCCACTTCATTACGGATAGCAATGCGATGGAAGTCGTCTTCGAGAATCCCTATATCTTGATTCACGAAGAAAAACTGAGCAATGTCGCGAAATTGTTGCCTTTGCTTGAAAAAATCAAGAGCACGAACAAACCCTTGTTGCTCATCGCGGAAGAAGTGGAAGGCGAAGCGTTGGCCACTCTCGTTGTGAATAAGCTGCGAGGCATTTTGAATGTTGCCGCAGTCAAAGCACCTGGCTATGGCGATCGCCGCAAGGCCATGCTCGAAGACATTGCCATTCTCACAGGCGCGAAACCTGTATTCAAAGATCTCGGAATCGATCTCGCCAAGATTGACGCTTCTTATCTCGGTCGCGCGAAGAAGATTCGCATCGATGCGGATAACACGACAATCGTCGAAGGCGCTGGAACCAAATCCGAAATCCAAGCTCGAGTTAAACAAATTCGTCGTGAAATTGAAGTCACGACTTCGGATTACGATCGCGAGAAGCTCCAAGAACGATTGGCAAAACTCGCTGGCGGAATTGCGCAAATTCAAATCGGTGCAACTACCGAAACCGAAATGAAAGAGCAAAAAGCTCTGTTCGAAGATGCCCATCACGCCACTCAAGCTGCCTTGGAAGAAGGAATTCTCCCGGGCGGTGGAGTAGCGCTGTTGCGAGCTCGCAAGGTTCTCGACAATGTCAAAGTCGAAGGAGACGAGCAATTTGCAATTGAAGCTCTCAAACTCGCCTTGGAACGCCCGATTCGCACGATCGCCGACAATGCCGGTTTTGACGGCTCCGTCGTCGCGCGACGCGTTCTCAAGGAAAAGGAAGTGAGCTATGGATTCAATGCTCACACTGGAGAGTACGGCAATCTAATTAGTGAAGGAGTCGTGGATCCCACCAAGGTGACCCGCACTGCTCTTCAAAATGCTGTCAGCGTCGCGAGCCTCTTGCTCACAACCGATGCGTTGATTGTGGAGAAGAAGGAAGCAAAGAAGTCTTCTACTCCTAGCGGCGAAGAGATGGAACAAATGGACGACGATTTCTAAGAAATCCCAGAGGAGAAAAATATGGTGACCATTCGACCTGTTGATGATCGTGTTGTAGTTCAAATTTTGGATGCAGAAGAAAAAACTGCTGGAGGCATTGTGTTGCCTGATACAGCGAAAGAAAAACCACAACAAGGCAAAGTGATCGCTGTCGGCCAGGGTAAATTGCTCGATAACGGCAAGCGCAGCGAAGTCACGGTCAAAAAAGGCGACACTGTGCTCTTTGGCAAATACGCCGGCACTGATGTCACGATTCAAGGCGAAGAATACAAAATCCTGCGCGAGAACGAACTTCTCGCCCGAGTTAGCTAAAACGAAGGAGTTACTCTCATGGCAAAACAAATTCTTTTCGACGAACACTCACGAGCCAAGATCAAGGCCGGAATCGAGAAGCTGGCGCGCACCGTCAAGGTGACGCTCGGTCCTTCAGGGAAAAACGTCATCCTCCAAAAGTCTTTTGGAAGCCCCACGGTGACCAAAGACGGTGTGACGGTCTCGAAGGAAATCGAACTCGAAGATCCTTTTGAGAACATGGGAGCGAAGCTGGTGAACGAAGTTGCTTCGAAAACTTCCGATGTTGCAGGAGATGGCACCACAACGGCAACGGTTCTCGCGGAAGCGATTTATTGTGAAGGCCTGAAATACCTCACGGCCGGCGTAAATCCCATGTCGATTCGCCGCGGAATTGAAATCGCCGTGGACGCTGCGACCGAGCAATTGAAGTCCATGAGCAAGCCCATTTCTAAGAACGACGAAGTCGCGCAAATCGGAACGATTAGCGCAAATAACGATTCGGAAATCGGCAAGCTCTTTGCGCAAGCCTTCGAAAAAGTCGGCAAAGATGGCGTGATCACGGTTGAAGAAGGCAAAGGTTTCGATACGAGTTTGGAATACGTCGACGGTATGCAATTCGACAAGGGCTATATCTCGCCCTACTTCATCAACAATCTCCAAGCAATGGAGTGCCAACTCAAGAATGCGTATGTCTTGATCTACGAGAAAAAAATCTCGAATCTGCGCGAGTTTGTTCCGGTGTTGGAAAAAGTGGCGCGTTTGCAAAAACCATTGCTCGTCATCGCAGAAGAAATTGAAGGCGAAGCTCTCGCAGCTCTCGTCGTCAATCGACTCAAAGGCGTGCTCGAAGTTTGCGCGGTCAAGGCTCCTGGCTTCGGCGATCGCCGTAAAGCGATTTTGGGTGATATCGCCGCGTTGACTGGCGGTACTGCCGTAACGGAAGACCTTGGTCTCAAACTAGAAACTCTCGAACTCAATCATTTGGGCCAAGCCTCGTCGATCACCATCGACAAAGACAACACCACCATCGTCGGTGGCAATGGCAGCAAGAAAGAACTTGAGTCTCGAATCTCTTCGATCAAAACCCAAATCGAAAAAACCACTTCTGATTACGATCGTGAGAAACTCCAAGAGCGACTTGGAAAACTCTCAGGCGGAGTCGCCGTGGTTCGCGTTGGCGCTAACACCGAAGCCGAGATGAAAGAGAAAAAAGCTCGAGTCGAAGATGCTTTGCATGCGACACGCGCTGCGATTCAGGAAGGAATTGTTCCTGGAGGCGGAGTGGCTTTGATTCGCTGCTTAGCAGCCGTCAACAAGTCGAAGGACAAGGCCAAAGGCGACGAAAAATTCGGCGTGGCGATTATCGAGCGCGCTTTGCAAGCTCCGTTGCGACAGATTGCAACGAATGCAGGCGAAGATGGAGCCGTGGTAGTCGAAGAAGTTCGCGAGCGAAAAACCACGGAAGGCTATAACGCGTTGACCGGCGAGTACGTAGACATGGTGAAGTCGGGAATCATCGACCCCACCAAAGTAGTTCGCGTGGCACTTGCCAATGCGGCCTCGGTCGCTGGACTTGCTTTAACGACGGATACCTTGATTACGAGCATTCCAGACAAGAAAAAGAGCAAGGCGGTTGAAGGCGCGATTCACTAACGCCCAACAAGATTGAGAATTCGCTTTTGTAGGGGCGGCGCATGCGCCGCCC
>CAZMYG010000011.1:0-6515 GCA_964570465.1 uncultured Planctomycetales bacterium | reverse complement strand
TTGAGGGGCTTATAAAAAAACCCCCAACATTTTTTTTAGTTCGTTTTTGTGGGGGCGCCCCCGCCCCCCCCCCTACACTATCAGGCGGATTCCATCATGGTATTAGATGGCTCAAAAAGACTATTACGAAGTACTCGGAGTCAAACGAGACGCCTCGGAAGATGAAATCAAAAAGGCGTATCGCAAGCTCGCTTTTGAATTTCACCCCGACCGAAATCCAGAAAATAAGGAAAAGTCTGAGGCAAAGTTCAAAGAAGCAGCAGAGGCTTACGATGTGCTTTCCGATACCGAAAAACGTCGTCGCTATGATCAACTAGGTCACGACGCATTTCGCAATGCCGCTGCGGGTGGAGCTGGTTACGGTCCACGCGACTTTCACAACGTTCACGATATTTTCAGCGCCTTTGGTGACATTTTCGGGAACTCGATGTTTGACGAGTTTTTTGGTCGCGGCGGCGGCAGTCGCATACGACAAGGACGAAGCCTACGTCTAGATCTTGAACTCACTTTGGAAGAAGTCGATCAAGGAGCGGAGAAAACGATTTCCTTCCATCGCGCCGAAAGCTGCACGACTTGTAAGGGAAGCGGAGCAAAGCCCGGATCCAATCCTAAGAAATGTTCTACTTGCCAAGGTTTAGGCGAAGTGATTCAACGCCAGGCATTCATGGTCTTGCGCACGACTTGTCCGCATTGCAGAGGTGGCGGTTCTGTGATTTCCAATCCTTGCACGAATTGTCGAGGAACTGGACGCAGCAGTCGCGAACGTGAAATCACGGTGAAGGTTCCAGCGGGAGTTGAAGACGGTACGCAGATTCGGCTTTCCGGTGAAGGAGAGGCCGGCGAGAACAATGGGCCGACGGGCGATTTGTATTGTGTAGTGCATATTGCCCCGCATCCGGATTTTGTTCGACGTGGAGCGGATCTTTACTCGGAAATTCCCGTCCGATATACCCAGCTCGCCTTAGGCGGCAAAGTCGATGTCGCTACTTTGCGGGGAACTGCAACGGTCAGCATCCCTCCTGCTTCTCCGAACGGAAAAGTCCTGCGTTTACGCGAACAAGGATTACCGCATTTTCAGGGAAGCGGTCGTGGTGATTTGCTGCTCAGAGTATTTGTAGATGTTCCTAAGAAACTCACTACACGCGAGCAAGAGCTACTTAAGGAATTAGAGGAAATCGGAGTCAAGGAGGCACCGAAACGTCAAAAAGGTTTTTTTGACAAGGTGAAAGATATCTTTGAGTAAGGAAGAAAAAAAAGTCGAAGCGCCAGAATCATCACCAGCATCCGCTCCTAAGGAATCGGAAACGCTACAAGTAGTGATTTCAGCTAGCGAGCTCGAATCCCTGCGCAAAAGTGCTGCGGAAA
This sequence comes from uncultured Planctomycetales bacterium, assembly GCA_964570465.1. GTDB lineage: Bacteria > Planctomycetota > UBA1135 > UBA1135 > CAZMYG01 > CAZMYG01. The sequence continues at coordinate 5,150 of CAZMYG010000011.1, read as the reverse complement.
AAGAAGAGTTTCAATCTCTCTATCAGCGGGCGATTGCGGATTATCAAAATTTGCGAAAACGCATGGAGCGCGATGTAACGACTCGCAGCGAAGAACTTTTATTGCCTCTTGTCCGTGATTTGCTTGTTGTTCTCGACCATTTGGAATTGGCCTTGCAGTCCAAAACCGGTGAAAAAGGTTTGCAAGAAGGCGTTCAGTTGATTCGTTCTGAAATCGAATCGGCTCTGACGCGCTGTGAAGTGCAGGCAATCTCTGCGAAAGGAAAACCCTTCGATCCACAAACTCAAGAAGCGGTAGCACAAGAAAGCCATACAAAAGAAGCTGCAGGCACTGTGCTCGAAGAACTTCGCCGAGGCTATCGTTTGCGGGAACGCGTGATCAGACCAGCTCAGGTCAAGATCGCAAAAGCTGACGAAACAAAATCTAAAGAAGGCAAAGAGGGTTAAAAATGCCAACTTACGATTACCGCTGCAATCGCTGTGAATATCAATTCGAGGAATTTCAATCCATCTCGGAAAAGCAGCTCAAAAAATGCCCTAAATGCAAAAAACCCTCGCTCAAACGCCTGATCGGATCCGGTGCCGGAGTGATTTTCAAAGGATCGGGTTTCTATCAAACGGATTATAAGAAGAACTCCCCACCACCCAGCGAAAGCAAAAGTTCGGACTCCAAAGAAAGCACGAAAAAAGACTCCGAGAAAAAAAACTCTTAGAAACTGGGCTTTTTCAAAATCTTTTGAAGAATTTCGGCATGTGGGCGCCACTTTTGACGGACTATGCAGAGTGGGATATCCTTGCTAAACAGTTCTAGTATCCGGAGGCATTCATGTTGAAACCTTATCTTTCGGCTCTTGCTATCTCTCTGCCTTATCTCTTTTCTCCTTCAGCACTTGCACAAAAAAGTCTTGGCGATTTGTATGAAAATAAGGAGTTTGGTTTTAAGGTTAAATCCATCGCCAAATGGGAACAGATCCCCACTCAACCTGGCGAACAATATGTCGTAGCTCAATTCAGCGGCGATGCGATTGATCTCACCGTCACTAAAGACGGCGGGATGACTCAAGTCACGCCGGACTTTTATATCCTGCGTTTTGAAACCGAAGTCGCTGGCCCTCTCACCACCGGAGACGGCGAAAAGAAAACAGGTGAAGACAAAGCTCCACCATCCAAAGAAGACAAAAAGAAAAACAAAGACGCACTGGAAGAAGCGCAGAAATTCCGCAACTTCCAACAATGGTTGAAAAAGGTAAATATCCCGGGCATTCGAAAAATCGGCGAAATCAAAAATACAAAATACGGCAAGTTGCCGGTTTCAGAGCAAGAGTTCCTAGCGGCCTACAATGTGGGATGGGGTGTCGATCGGCATTTCTTCGTGGCTGAGTTTGCACTGGAAGGACAAAACATCGCACTCGTTTACAACACTCCTGACAAGCAATATGACAAATGGGAATCGGTATTTCAGAAATCGGCTCGCAGTTTCGGTCTCATTGAAAAATCTAAAACAGAAGTCCTTACTTCTTCCGGAAAAGGAGATGCAAACGATCTTGCCTCTCAAAGACAGAAACACGAAATCGATGTGGCCAAAGTTCCTGGTTGGTCTTTGGAAGAAACGAAAAACTACTTCATCAAGATTCACAACTCAGACCGCGATTTCATCGCAATGGTTAAAGAACATGTCGAAATCATTCGCGAACGATTGGAAGCTGATTTTCCCCCGCTAAAACCAATTACCGTGAAGTCTGTGCTCAGAGTGTGTCGGGATCGCGAAGAATATACGAATTACGGTGGTCCAGGAGGTTCGGCGGGATACTGGAATTATGTGACGGAAGAATTGGTGATTTACGATGCCAAGGAATATCAGCGAAGCGATTCTTTCCGCACGATGTATCACGAGGCATTTCACCAATACATTTTCTATCGCTGCGGAGAGATCTCACCCCACTCTTGGTACAACGAGGGCACAGGCGACTACTACGCGGGCGCTAATTACAAATACGGCAAACTAGAAATCAAACCCTTCTTGTGGAGAACCGACACAATTCGCGAAGCGATTCAACAAAAGAAACACGTTCCGCTGGAAAAAATCATTCGCTACAGCAAACAGGATTATTACGCCAACCCACAAATCTGTTATTCCCAGGGATGGAGCATTGTGTATTTCCTCCGCGAAGGGAAAAAGCAGCGAGCTAAGGGCTGGAAAAAAGAATGGGAAGGGATTCTAGAAACCTATTTACAGGTGATTACAGAAACCAAGGATCCTGGAAAAGCAGTGAATGCTGCATTTGAAGGTATTGATCTCAAGGAGCTTGAAAGCTCTTGGATGGAATTCGTAAAGAGTCTGTAAGAACTCCTATGAAAAAACTACTCACGATCTCAGTCATTTCACTTGTCTTTCCAGTATCGGTTTTTGCCGACCGCGTGATCACCACCACGGGAAAAATCATTGAAGGAAAAGTCAAAGAAGAAGACGGGAATTATCGCATTCAAATTGAATCGGCTTCTCTTCTGCTGCCAAAGTCCTTTGTCAAAGAAGTTGAGATCGAAGGCGATATGTCGAGCTATGAGCCCAAAAACGACAAGGAAAAAGAGATGTTGGGCAAGGGTTTCGTGAAATACCGCGGGCAATGGCTTTCTAAAGATGCCTACCAAAACAAATTGAAGTCGGAGAAGGACGCCTCAACAAAACGACTCGAAGAAATCAAAAAACGGCAGAGCTGGGGAAATGAGTGGAAGAAGGAAACCAAAAACTTCGTGTTTCATAGCAACGCATCACCAGAAATTCTCGATGCCTATGCCGATCTCTTCGAAGATTTCTATGAGTTCTACTCAAAGAAATTCACGATTCGCCTTTCTGCCTCGATGAAAAAAGAAAAAATGGCAGTGAATATCTTCCGCTCACGCCAGGACTATGTGGATTGGTGCCGAATGCCTGCAACCGGCGGTTATTTTGCCTATCTAGAAAAAACACTCAATCTCTACCACGACTTCGAAGATCCCGAGACTTCACAAATGATTTTGTTTCACGAAGGCACACATCTCATCAACTACCAACTCAATCCAGATACTTTTCACGGTTTACCTATTTGGATTGTGGAATCGATGGCGGAGTATTTCAGCAATACAACGGTAGAAGAAGCGGGTTCAAAACGAAAATTCAGTCCTGGTCAAGTTTCTGATTTTCGATTGGGAACCGTACAAGAAATGATCAAACAGGGACATGTCATTCCGCTTGAAAAAATTCTTTTAGCTCCTCGTTCCGCGTTCAATGCCGACTATTACGCCTGTGGCTGGTCTTTTGTCCATTTCCTCGCGAATCATAATAAGTACTCGAAAGGGTTCTTCCGTTTTTTCTCGGATGTTTATGACGGCAAGGGAATGAAGTTTGAAGATCGAGGCGGCGGAAAAGAACTCACAGAAGAAGAGGCGAAGAGCGCTTTGCTCCGCTATATCGGCGCCAAAAACTTGGAAGCCGTAGAGAAAGAATGGCAGGAGTATGTCAAAGGACTGAAAATCACAAGTGGAGTGGGTTATTTCCGCCAAGCGAGAGATGCGGATTTTGGAAAAAAGAAAAAGAAGAAGAAAGCTGAGGAAACGGCTCCAAGTGATGATCCTGAATCCGCTGAAAAACCCGCTGAGTCCCGTAGCGACGCGTTGGCATTGATTAACAAAGCAATTGAAGAGATGGGCTATAAAACCAGTCAGGCTTACTTTCTTCGAGCACGTATTTACAAACATCGCGATGAAGACGCCAAATGCATGGAAGATCTCAGTCAAGCCATTGCTTTGAACCCGACGGCCGCCAATTACTACGTGGTGCGTGCCTGGTTGCGCAATGAAAAAGACGACTATGCCAACGCAGAAAATGATTTGCGCATTGCGATGGCTCTAGATCCTCTCGAACCTCAATACGAATACTATTTAAAATCCGTCCTCAATAAGAGCTGGAATGTCTTTGCTGAAAAACCTGGTGGTTTCTAAAGCTTCATAATTTTTTCGCTAAGTACTTCAGCATATCAGTAAAGCTGGTCGATCCAGGGCTTTGTGATTCTAGATCAAATCATTGCCCGCACGAAAGAGCGATTGAATTTGCGGATGTCTATTACCCCGCGCAACGAAATGGAAAGACGTGCTCGGGCAGCGGCTACGCCTAAGAAATTTTTCGATTCTGTGCGGCGTGCGACCGGCTCTCCAATACGAATCGTGCCAGAATTTCGCCGCGTTCAATACTTGCGTGGCCCCATTCGTCCAGATTTCAATCTCGCACAATTTTCGAAGGATTGTGAAACCGGGAAAGCTGCAGCACTTTCGATTTGTACGGAAGAAGAAAATTTCCGCGGGCTTCCTACTGATTTAAGTTCCGTTCGATCTTCCTGCAATCTGCCTTTGCTGCGTAATGACTATATCCTTGATCGCTACCAACTTTTTGAAAGCCGGGCTCTAGGAGCAGATGCCGTTCTCTTACAGGCTTTTTTACATGACCGATCGAAACTACGTGACTTACTCACCTGTATCGGTGATTTAGGCATGGAAGGAGTTTTTGAAGTCAGCGAAGAACGCGAACTCGCCACCGTGTTACCCATCGGGGCAAAAATTCTTCGCTTGAGTAATCGCGACCCGCGCAGCTTCCGCAATATTCCGGGAAAAGTCGACAAACTCCGTCACCTGATTCCAGCAGGCATTGCAGTGATCTTCGATGGAGATTCCACTACGACCCAAGATCTTCAACGCTGGCGCAGGGAAAATATCGATGCGCTGATTTTGTCTGAATCGATTCTCAATTCTCCCGACCCAGTCGCTAAACTGCGCGAGTTAGCTTAAGCAAATCACTTCTTCTCAATTTTTTTCCAAGAATGCGTGTCCCCCATCGCCGTGAGCATAAAACTTTCCCCCGTTGCCGAATCGAGCAGCAAAGTTTTTGAAGCGTCGGCAAAATGAGCGATGACAACCCAGCGATTGACTTCTCCAGTACTGAGCGAGGCATTCTTTGGAGCTGACCCCCACAAAAAAGCCGAAAAAGCGCCAACTAAAACAAGCGCTAAACTAGACCACATTAAATTCTCTTTTTTCATTTCATTTTCCTAGGTAGGGGCGGGTGTACGACCCGCCCGGCCTTTGTTAGGGCGGGTCGGGGACCCGCCCCAAAAGAAACCA
>CAZMYG010000010.1:0-33542 GCA_964570465.1 uncultured Planctomycetales bacterium | reverse complement strand
CGCGTGATGGTGGTCTGCTGAACACAGGGGTTTACGCCTACAACCTTGCAAGTAGAGAAGAGCGAGTGGTTACGCGTTTCAATGCCTATATCCCTACGATTCAAGGGAGTAATGTTGTTTGGCAAGACAGTCGAAGCGGGAATTGGGATGTCTATTGCTATAACCTTGATCAAGGCAATGAGACGGCAATTGCAGTGGGGCCGGGAGATCAGATGCAACCTGTTGTATGGGGAGATTGGATCATTTGGTCCGATTTACAAACAACGGGGCTCTCGATCAAAGGATTCAATCTTTTCACACAGGAGAATCTGATCATTGCCGAAGGCCCGGGCTCGCGTATTTCTCCAGCGATTTGGGAGCATCGTGTTGTTTGGAGTGACTCCAGAAACGCCAATCCAGATATCTATCTCTTTGATCTCAACACACGGCTCGAAACACGAATCACTGCAAACAGTTTCGCGGATTCTAGTCCTAGTATTTATGGAGATCTGATTGCTTGGACTGGTTTTCAGAGTGGGCCTAATGATCGCGATGTCTATCTCTATGATCTGAGTCAGAATTTATTGAGACAATTAACAACTGCATCATCTCGTCAAGAATCACCGCAGGTCTCGGATGGATTTATTGTTTGGGAAGACGATTCAATCAATGGCGGTGGGGTATTTGTCTACGATTTAGAAACCGAACAGGGAGTACCTCTTCTAGACGATGGAATGACTTTGCAAATCTACCCAGCGATTTGGGGAAACCGAATCGTTTGGGCGGACTTCCGAAACGGAAATTTTGATATTTATCTCAAATTTGCGGGGCAGTAAGCGCGAATCCTTTACGTGTCAAAGTCGTGATCGCTAAGGACTCTATTTCTTTTAGAGTCACCCATTTCCCCTCCATGTTTTTGATTGAGGGGGTTCTAAAATAATGAGCCGTGATGCGCTGACTCATAATCGAATGCTTTACGCTGCCTAGAGAAATGAAGCCTTGCGAGCGGTCTTTAGAAATCTCCGGAAATTCCCACATCCCTTTGAGTGGATTTTCTTTTCTCTGAACGAGTAAGAACTTTCCCTTTTTCTCGATACAAGCAAAACGCAGCTCGACAGAAACCGATTTTTCTTTTTTTGCTTTTTCAGGCAGCTCTTCTGTAATTCCTTGCGCTCTCGCCAAACAATGTTCGTTGAGAGGACATTTCCCACATTGCGGAGATCGCGGAGTGCAAATCAAAGCGGGCAACTCCATCAGCGCTTGATTGAAATCGCTGAGATTTTCTTGCGGAAGCAAAGCTGCAGAAAGTTCCCAAAGACGTTTTTTCAATTTCTGTTCAGCAGGATCTCCACGCAAAGCAAAGAGCCTAGTCAGCAAACGAATTACATTGCCGTCGAGTAAAGGAACGCGTTTGCCGTAGGCGATGCTGAGTATTGCTCCTGCGGTATAGGGGCCAATTCCTGGAAGTGTGCGAATCTCTACTTCGTTATCGGGAACCTTGCCGTTGTAGTGCGCGACGCATTCGCGGACGGCGGAATGCAGATTACGCGCTCGTTGGTAATAACCAAGTCCTGACCAAAAACTCAGTACTTCTTCCGTTTCTGCGCTTGCTAATGCCGCGGTATTTGGGAAACGGCGCAAAAAACGTTCGTAATAGGGGATCACCGCGTCCACACGAGTTTGTTGCAGCATGATTTCCGAAACCCAAATGGCATAAGGATCTGTGCTTCTTCTCCAAGGTAAATCGCGACGATTCCTGCGATACCAAAGAAGTAGCTTTTTGCGGATTTTGGGAAAATCTTGTTGCTGCTCTGTCACGTTTTTCAAATTCTCCGTCTTGTCTCTTACTATGCATTCGAAAACGAGCTCTGCGGAAATTCAAGCTTTGCCAAAACAAAATCTTTTAGCGTTGCCTTTAGCGGAACGCCCTCGCGAGAAACTCCTTTCGCGGGGTGCAGATAGCTGCAGCGATGAAGAATTAATCGCAGTTTTACTGCGAACCGGAAATCGCAAGCGTAGCGTACTGGATTTGTCGCGTCTTCTTTTGTCGCAATCGGGCGGGTTGCTACGCTTGCAGTATTGGAGAGGCGGGGAATTGAGAAAACTATTGGGCGACACTCGTGCCGGGGCACTGTTGTCCGCGTTTGCCTTGGGCAAGAGAGCGAGTGAGATTCGCGTGGCTCCGGGTCAGGAGTTTCGCGACTCCAAACAGGTGTTTGAAATGTTTCGCTACCGCTTGGCTGGTCTTCGGAAAGAGCGCTTCTACGCCTTATATTTAGACAATCGTCATCGTTTAATTCACGAAGAAATGATTTCGGAAGGAACTTTGACCAGCTCTCTCGTGCATCCGCGCGAAGTTTTAGGCCCAGCGTTGCGCGAATCTGCCGCGGCTTTCGTAGTTTTACACAATCATCCCAGTGGAGATGTGAGGCCCAGTGATGAGGATCGGGCGATTACTTTAAGATTACAAACAGCAGGAGTGTTGCTAGGCATTACTTTGCTGGATCACTTGATTATTAGTGCGGATCACTACTACTCGTTTCAAGAGCGGAGCGCTCTTTGAATTCTGGAAAAATCATCTTATCCTTATTTACTTAAACAGTTACTTCCCAAAGCCTAGGGACTATAAGGACAGGAATGCAACCCCCAAGCAATTTGAATATGGAGAACCGCTACTTTCTCATCTTTAAGGGAGGGGGACGCGATGGAGAGAAAGTTCCGCTTCGATTCCCAAAAACTACAGTTGGGCGTAAGCCAGAGAATGCACTGGTCTTAGATAGTAATAAGGTCTCAGGGAATCATGCAGAGCTAGAAATCACAAACGAGCGTGTGCTAGTGCGTGATCTGGGTTCGATGAACGGTACCTATATCAATGGTTTCCAACTCGAAGACGAAGCCTTGCTCGATCCCGACGATGTATTGAAGTTTGGAGAGACCGAGCTGCGCTTCATGGATAACGCGAAAACAAATGCCGCAGCCAATACGGTTGCCTCGACAAGCTCAAAGGCAAAGCGTTCCCTTTTGATGCCCGCGTTGGTTGTGCTGCTTCTTGGTTCAGTAGCTCTCTATTTTGGCAGCGCATTTTTATTCGCGACTGGTGACAAGAATACTTCTTCAGAGTTAGCAGGCAGCGATTCTGGGCAAGTCAAAAAAACAGCGAATCAAGTTACTGAAAAATACACAGAACTCTCGATCGGAGATTATCTCTGGCGGATCAATTCCCAAGACGGAAGCTTACGCAAAATCGATAGCGAACTTCTGTCAGGGATTCGCTTAGAGGGAATCGAGGGAAAAGTCGAGTTCGAAAGCGAGCGCAAAACGAATGGAGTTACGCTGCGCTATCGCGCTAACTCAAAAGCGAACTTTCGCTTTGAAGTTTCTCCGGCTTACTTCGCCGAGCGCGGAATACTTCTTCTGCATTCCAAAGGACACGCTCGTTTCAGCGCTGATTTCTTAGAGAACTCGGCATCCAGCCTGGTTTTTGGCGAGGAACGCAATCAATTGCAGATTCGTTTGCCTGGCGAGCGTTTGGTGCGCGGTCGAACAACAGCTTCTGGTTTTCTGGTCGAAATCCCTGCTTCTGAATCTTTCGAAGTGTTTTTTCAGATTGGCTTTGAAGAGGAAAAACGCCGAGCAAACGATTTGTTAATTCAGGCGGAGCGATTCGAAGAATCACAGGCGCTTGGCCAAGCGCTCGCCGCGTATTCAGGTATTCTCAATGAATTCCCTTTTGAGAAAAGAATTGTCGAGAAGGCTGGCACCCGCAGAGATTTTCTGTTGCGCGAAGGTTTGGAGCGTATCGCTGAGTTGGAAAAATTGCAGGAGCGAGCGAGATTTTTTGGTTTGGTTGATTCCTTCCGCGAAGCAAGTCAGGTAGCGAGCGCGCTATCTCAAAAATATCAGGGTTGCGAAATTGGCGAACGCGCGAAGAGCTTGTTGCAAGAGATCAACAAGGGACTTTCCGCTTTGGAGCAATCACAGTCTAAGGAAGAAATTACTCGGCTCGGTTCTATCGCTAAGGGGCTAGAAGCCAGCGGTCAAAAGAATTTAGCTCAGGAACTGCGTCGTTATATCGGTTTACGAAGCGGGACTTCGCAGGGGGGAGATCCACAGAAATGAATCAAGCCGTTGGCATCGATTGCGGAACGAGCGGCACTCGTTTGATTGAGCTTGCTAAGAGCAAGGACGGACTCAAAGCGACGCACTTTTTTGCTTCCTCCAGTAAAAACGCGCGGGAACTCTCAGCAGTTTGGCCGCAACTCAGTTGGAAGCCGGCGCCAGCTCGTATCGGACTCACCGGCAAAGATCTCATCCTTCGCTATTCAAAAGTTCCACCAGTTCCAGATGCTGAATTGCGCAATTTGATGACTCTCGAAATCGAAGACATCGCTTCTCAATCTGGCGATGAACTCTGCGCCGATTTCAATTTGCTTCCATTGCCTACTGATTTTTCTGGCGAGGACACCGTTTTATTAGCGCTCGCTAAAAACTCTTTGCTTGAACCCTATCTGCAAGTTTCGGGACTGAAGGTGGATGCGTTTTCTCCCAATGCGATCGGACTATTCAATGCCTATCTCCGCTTTGGCAATCCCAGCAAGGAGATGGTGTTGATTGTCAACTTAGGAGAACAGAATGTAGACATCGCCTTGGTCGGAGGCTCGGATCTTTATTTTGCACGCAACGTTTCTGGCGGAGGTAAGTCGCTCACCGATGGCATTGCTTCGCGCTTTGGAATTGGCGAAGAAAAAGCGGAATCGCTGAAACGTCAATTTGCCGATCTCTCCCCTCAATCTAAAGGCAAGCTCCCAGAATCTTCCCAGCAAGAAAAAGTAACTCAGGCGGTACTCGGAGCTGCAGGCGCAATTCCTTCTTTGATTCAATCCACTTTGATGTTTTGCAAAGCTCAAACCAAGCTTGCAGATTTGAAGATTTCTAAAATTCTCCTTTGTGGAGGCTCTGCCAGATTGAAAGGTCTTCCGGAGTATCTTTCCGCAGCGCTGAAACTTCCTGTTTCTTTATTCGATCCTTTTGAAGAACTCGATCGCTCTTCGTTAAGTGATGCGGAATCGGAAGCTCTCGATGCTGCGCGTTTAGAGTCAGTTGCTGCGTTGGGTTTAGCTGCCGCGGCTTTGGACGATACTCTCTATTCCTTAGAGATTCTTCCGGACTCGATTAAGAAAAAACGAGAGTTTGCTTCGAAAACTGTCTATCTCGCCGCTGGCGCTGCTGCGCTGGTTCTTTTCCTCGGTTTTGATCTGTGGACGACGCGAGCACGCGCACAGGAAGCAGATCTGGAAGCAACCCGACTCAATCGTTTAGGCGAGCAACGTAAGAAAACAGATAAAAAGAGCAAAGAATTACTCGAAGGGATGGAGTTTCAGTCCAAGCGCGCTTCTTGGATTGAACAAAAAGCCGGCGGAGCCGTTGCTCTCACGCGCAGTTTGAGGCTGCTCGATGAAAATCTTCCTCCTGAGTTGTGGATTCAATCCATCTCTGTCGAGCTGCGGTCTCAAAAAGATGAAGAACTGAAAACCGACGAAGAGCCGGTTCCCATCGTGCGAATCGAAGGCAAGGGGCGAGAAGGTGTAGGCGCGCTCTCTCAAATTTTCCAGGCCTTTACCGAGAAGCTGAGATCCAAAATTCCTCACGCGGCTTTAAAGCAGACCGTGTCTACGAATAAGCAATTCAGTTTTTCCTTGGAGCTCAACTATTTCGCGCGAGAAGACTCTCGCGCAGAGCAAGGAGGAAAATAGATGGCCTCTTCCTTTCAAGAATTGTGGCAACGCAATCGCAGCTTGGGGATTTATCTATTAGGTGGGGGTGCGCTCTTCTTAATCGGCGAAACCGCGATTGGCTTTTTATATCGCGAGGATTTGGAGTCTTCGCAAGCGCGTATTGCTGCCTTGCGCCGCGAACTTCAAAAACCCGTTGCCAGTGCGGAGAACCTCGCTTGGCTAGAAGCCGCGCATAGCAAATTGCAGGGGGGGATAGAAAAAACTCAGGCCTTGGCGGAGTTTCGTGGCACTCCGGCCTTTGCAGTCGCTCAAGGCGGAGCAAGTCCAGAGAATCAGTATTTTGACATCGTGACCCGAGTGCGCAGTACTTTGTTGCGTCGTGCTCATCATCAAAATATCGAAATCCCGGATTCCCTAGGTTTACCCGCAGTTTCTCCAACTGGAGAAGAAGAAATCTCTCGGGTATTGCGTGGGCTCGAGCTTGTTGTGCGTGCTTGTGAAGCAGGCATCTCTGCGGAAATCGATCGAGTTGAAGAACTTCGCATTGAGCCTTCGCGCAAACAGCGCAATCGAGAGACAAAGGCTAGTAAAGGTGCTGAGCCAAACTGGGAAGAGATTCGCATACAGATGAAAGTCTTGGGTACTGGCCTTGCATTGAGTCGTTTTGTCGAATCTGCAAGTAGTGGCAAGAACCCTCTGGTGATGGAGAGAGCCAAGATCACACAGCTAACGAAGGGAAATCAGGTACGCGGGGAGTTTGAATTTTTGGCTCTGCGACTGCTTGGAGACAATCAAGAAAAAGGGGAAGAGAAAAAGTAATGGGCAAGGAAAAACTGGCCTTTGCAATCACCGTTCTATTGCTGGGACTGATAGTCTTCTTTTCATTTCAAGAAGAGCCTGCAACAAAGATTCGTCCGAATGAAAAAGGAGTCGAGATTCCTAAGATCATCATTCCGGATTTGGATCGACTCGTTTTGCCAGCGAACACAAAGTCTCTGCAGAGAGATTTTTTCGCCGCTCCAAGAGATACCGAAGCACTGCCGCCTTTGGCTCTCGATATTCCTCCTGCTCCCAAACTCTCCGCGCTTGCTGTTCCGATGAAGCCCACAGCTGGGATGGTTCAGTGGTCACATTTCTATCGATGTGATGGGAAAATTACGCCCTTTGAATTTCCCGTTGCAGAAGCCGAGGAAGTTGCGCAGGCTCCGGCACCAGTCAAGGAGTCCACCAAAGAAGATTCCAAGAAGACTGAGAATTCAGAAGCCTACAAAAAACTCTACGATTGGATTCGTCCGACTCCATTTGCTTTGGTTTATGGGCGCATCCAAAGTCCAAATCCGTTTGAACTGGGATATCCAAAACTGCGCGAAGGCGAGAGCTTGCTTCTACAAGAAATTGATCCATTAACTGGCAAGCTCAAAGGCAAACCAACCAATTGGCCAGGCGATCGCATTTTAGAGTACGGTTTTGCGGACACGATTCTCAATCAAATCGAAATCCGCAAACGAAAGACCACATTCAGCACGGCGAATTTAGAGGAGGTTCTTGCTCTAGCGGATTGGTGTCTGCGCAAAGCAAGCGAAGAACCACGCGCTTTCAATCATGCGGCGGCGATTTATCAGCGAGCTGCGGAATTAGATCCCGCGAATCCCGCTGGGGTTTTGGGTTTGGGAAGACTCTACGAACGTTCTTTTGAATTAGAGAAAGCCTACGAACTCTATAAAGGAATGAGCGCGTCGAAGTTTTCACATCGCGCAGAGCCTTGGACTCATTTGGGTGTTTTACAGGCGAAGCTACGCATGTTCGATATCGCCGAGGCTTCTTTGCGTTCTGCTCTCGATCGTGACGGAGCGAATGGAAACGCTAAGGCCGAATTGGCCCAGTTTCTTTTAGATCGTGAGCGTGGTGTTGAGGCCTTTTCTTTACTTTTGGCTTCGCGGGCGGAAGCTTCAGCAAGAAGCTCTGATCGCAGCGAAATCCGTCGACTTCTTGCCGAGTCTGCGCTTTATGCCGGCAAGCTAGATGAAGCGATTTCTTCTTTTCAACAAGCATTGCAAGTCGATGCTCATTCCGATGAAGCAGCGTTGGGTTTAGCATCCTCTTTTTATGCGAAGGGAGATTTCCGTCAGGCATTATCGAAACTCGATGCAGCGCTTACTCAAGGCAAGGTTTCCGCTGAACTCTATGTCGGTCGAGGTCTTTGCAATCTACAACTAAAGCAATTTGCTCAGGCCGAGCGCGATTTTCAAAGTGCCTTGGGTTTGAATCCCTTGAAGGATTATTACGCTTACTCGGGGCTGGCTTTTCTCTACCAACAGACCGGACATCCTGAGCGCGCTTTCCAAGCCATTGAAGCTGGTTATTTAGCAGAACCGACAGATCCCTATTTGCGATTTGCACGCGCACAGATGCTTTTGGAGCGGGAAGATTTGGAGGGCGCGCTTGAGGAAGTAGAGTCCTTGCTCGATCACGAGTCTCGATTTCCAGATGGTTTGATTCTGCGAGGTCGTGTGGCGAGTTTTCAGGGGGAGTATGAGGATGCGGATCGCTACTTCTCCTTCGCTTGCGAACTGGATGCAAAAAACGCGGCGCTGCTGTCCTTGCGAGCGCTCAATCTTTTAAAAGCAGGACAGATTCGCAGATCGGTTGAGATTTTCCGCAAGGCATTGGCGATCGATTCTGAACAACCCACCGCTTTGTGCGGACTTGCTTACTGTGCATATGCAGAAGGCAATAATGACGAAGCGATTCGCGCTTTTGCGGAGTTGATCGATCGACATCGCGATGCAGATGAATATCTGGAATACGGCAAGAAAAGTTTCGCGGCGATTCAAGATCATTTGAGCAAGTTGCTTTGGGTGGACAATTTTGAACGTAATGAACTCTTTCGTGAGTGGAAGGAAGAGGCAAAGGTGGGGCCAGAGATTCGTTTGGATGGTGGCCAGGTGCAGATGCGCGGCATGGCGCGAGAGGCGGGACGTACCAGGCTCTATCAGGAAATTACGGCGAAGAATTTTCTTAGTGTTGAACTTGGCTTGCAGTCGGAATCAAACAATCAATCGTTGGTTGGTTTGCAATTGGTTTCGGAGAAGAAAATTGGCGATTCGACTCGAGTTGATTTTGAAGTGGATATTGCGCGTCTGCGAAACGGTAAGCTCGGGACTCGTGTGCAAATTGGACAAGCAGATGCGGAATGGAAAATTCACGAAGGGATTAGTTGGCCGCCTTCTCAAACGGTGAAACTCGCTATTGAGCGAGTGGATCGAGGAGAGGAAACGGCGCTTCGTCTTCGATTTCAAGGTCAAGCCTTGGGAGAGTTGATCAAGTTCCCGCGTTTGAAATCTGCTGCTGGAGAACTGCGCTTAGGTTTCTTTGCGGAGACAGAAGCCGGACGCGAACTCGCAGTTTCGGGCGACGATTTCAGGATGGTTTATCGTGCGAAGTGATCGGAAACAGAGCCTGGGATTTACACTTATTGAGATTCTTGTTGTTCTAACCGTGATTGGAATTTTGATGGCCGTGCTCATCACCCAATTCACTCCCTTTCTCAAACGTGGGGAAGAATACAAAACGCTTTCGATTTTAGGACAACTGCGCACTTCGATTGACCTCTATGAGAACGAACAGGGGGATTTTCCTCCCAGTGATTTTCATGGACTGGCTTCGCGATCTCCGAATCCTCTGAACATTGGGAGCGAGAGTCTGGTAGCTTGCCTTTTCTCTCCAAAATTTCCAGATAAGCGTCCTGATCAAAAATGGTTGTTCAATACCGATGATGACAACTCCGAGACCTATCTGAACGATCTGGATACGAAAAAACTTTTTGAGATCTGCGACGCCTGGGAAAATCCAATTGCCTATTTTCACAATCGTGATTACGGCAAAAAAATCACTTATCGATCCGCGGATCCAAAGACGGGGGAATGGAACGATTTTGAAGTAGAAGCCCGACGCAATGCCAGCCAAGGAAACAGCTATTACAACGCTTCGGAGTATCAATTGATCTCAGCCGGAGCCGATGGAAAGTTTGGAACGAACGACGATTTGAGCAACTTTAAGTGAAACCGGTGCCATTCTGCGATTCTTCGATTTCTCGGAAAAAGCAACGTCTGCGTTGCTTTTTCCGAGAAATCGAAGAATCGCAGAATGGCACCGGCGTCACTTTACTCGAACTGCTCATCGTATTGGGTTTCATGGCCACCTTGATGGGCATCGGAATTGGCATCTATGGGCGATTGAATCTGGGAAATGTTGCAGCACCTGGCTTAGTAAAAGGAGTGCTTCGTTCCGCTCGCACACACGCGATTGCCGAATCTAGTTTTTCCCGCGTCGACCTCGATCACAAAGATCATTCCATTCGTTCCGTTGCTTTGAAAACGATTGGTCTTTGGCATTTCGAGGATGACAGCTCTCAAGGCGCATTTGGTCTCAACGCTTCACTCAATGGCGCGCAAATTTCCTCTGCTGGAAAAATTGGTTCCTGCATTCGCTTCTCCAAAGCTTCGGAGCAATGGATTGAATTGCCAGTGGGAGGGCTTTCCTCTTATGCGACCCGCGAGGGAATCGGTCTCGAGTGCGACCTTTTCCTCGAACGCGACTCAGCAGGAAAACTATTTGAGCGCGCGCAGAACTTTTCTCTTTCTTTGATTGGCAATGGAGCTTTGGGCGCGGAAGTTACAGTCAAAGATGAGAACGGGGAAAGAAAAGCGTCGGCGCAAACGAAAGCAGGCACATTGCAGCTCGGTCGCTGGCATCATCTGTCTTTTCTCTATGACTGTCGTCGAATTCGAATTTTTATTGATGGACTAGAAGTCGCATCCGTAGCGGAATCGGGAAAGATGGAATCCGGAATTGAGGAAACCATTTTTATCTCGGATCGAAAACGAGGTTTCGAAGGGAAAATAGACGAGCTTCGCATTTCTGCTTTAAGACCTTCGGAAATCATTGCCCTTCCTAAAGGTGTCGAATTTGCTCCTGGCGTTGGCGAGATCTATTTCAATGCTGCAGGCAATTTAGATCCGCTATTTCACGCTGGCCCAGAAAAAATTGGGCTTGTTTACGAAACTGGAAAAGTTGTGGAACTTGAGCTGAGTAGTTATGGGACGCTCCGTTAAAGGTTTCGCTCTCCTAACGGTGATTTTGGTTTTGGCCGCACTCGTTGCGTTGGCGACTCCGTTTCTCTTATCTATGCGCAACGAATATCGAGGCAGTGCGGCTCGTGCGGAATCCACTCGCGCGCGCATCGCCGCCGTTGGTGTTCGTGAACATGCGAGACGTTTGTTGGAAGAAAGTCATCCCTCTCGAGACACGAGTCCACTATTTGACGATTCCGAGGAATTCAAAACAGATCTCAATTTTCCGAAGGAGTTTTTTGATGCCGCTGATTCCCGCGGAGAGATTTGGTCTGCGCAAGCGACGGATGAGCAGGGCAAGCTCAATATCAATTCTGCGCGTCCTTTTGTCTTCGCTCGACTTTTCGGTTCGACTTGGGTCAACAAAGACGTTTCTCCTGAAGACACGGAAATTCCCGTGGATTCCACTGCGGGATTCGAACCTAAGGGATTTCTCTGGATTCATGGCGAACTCATTCATTATCAAGGTTTAAATGCCAAGGCCTTTCGCGATTGCACGCGCGGAGTACTTTCGGAAACCAATCGTTTTCTAAAACCTCAAAATCTAAAAAAGGGAAGAGCTGTGCTCGACGATCGCGTGCATGCCTTTGCTCGCTGGAGAATCGATGGCGGCAAACGATTCCGCGAATATGAAAACGTGACTTCTTTGAGTCTTGCGGGAGAGAAATCGATTGCAGGGGCGATTCCTTCTCATTGGGTCGAGGCCTTCGAACCTTTGCTGACTGTGTATTCGCGTCGCGGTGGAGCTCCTGCTTGGGCGGCGCCGGTACGAGTCGAGAGAGTTGTGGAGCAAGAAAATTCCAAAACGCTTTTAGTTTCCAACTCTCGTTATTTCGGCGAAGGCACAACAGTCAAAATCACCGGTAAAGACGACAAGATCGAGTATGGAATTGTTCTCGAAGGAAATGCGAGCAATTCACGAGTGGTTTTAGAGTCTCCACTTTTGAATAGTTATGAATCCTTCGAAGCAGAAATCTCAGCACTGATTCCTCATCCTGTGAATATCAATTCCGCGCGAGCGGAATTGATAAAGCTGCTGTTTCATGACTTACAAAAAGGAGCCAACACTTCTTCGAAAGAATTGTCCTCTAGTGACGCGGATTTACTCGCAGCGCGACTCATTCAATCCCGACCAATTCAGGGATTTGAGGATTTGTTTAAAAGAGTGTTGAAGCCATTGGTAAAAGAGCAGGGTTGGGATTTTGGACTCACTCAAAACGTTTATCGCAATGCCCTCAACTCAAATGATGCAGAACTTTTCTTTGCATCGATGCCGCTGACATTTCGTGGCTCAGATGTGTATCAGCTCGATTCCGCGACCTCGATGAATACTCCGGCAGGTTCCGAGCGAGCGCGGACCATTCTGCGAGAAGTGATTTCAGTAGCGCCGCAAGAAACGTTGATGTCCTTGATTTTGGATCAGAGTTCTTTTGAAGAAAGCTTTCGTCTGACTCGTGAAGCGCGGCATTGGTGGACTGGGCCGCATAATCAGAGTTTTTTCGATGGGCGAAATATTCCCCCTGCTTCCGATCTCGCTCAACTGACTTTAGAAGACGAGAAACTCGCTTTCCCTGCGAAAGATCCAGTTTTGGCTTTTGCTGCTTCTGCGCCTTCACGTAAAGAACTACCGAACGGACGCTTCGAGCATTTTGATCACGAACGTGAATACGAAGGGCGGTCTTTATCTCAAGGAGCTTGGAAGCACGATCCTTCATCCGCTCCAGTGTCTTTAACCGCTGCTACACAGAGATTATTTCCCGGTGCGATTGAAGCTTGGTTTAAACCAAAAGCTTGGAATGGCGGATTCATCGATCTCGGAGGTAATTCCCTAGAACAAAATCGTGTCAGTCTTTTTGTAGAAGGCACCGATTTGGTTTTGCGTGTCTTCGATGAAGCGGGAGACGATCCAGACACAGTAAATATCGAGGCGGGAGAAATTCGCTACCCCACATCGGAACTCGTCAAAGATACTTGGACTCATCTTTCTGCTTTTTGGCATGGCACTCGCCCCAGTGACAATTTGCTCATGGTCGATGGAGTGAAGCGGGGAGAAACGCGCTATTTCACTCGTCTAGCTGCGGATCTGTCGTCTTTTCAGCCCAATGCTTTCACGGTGAATGCCGCACAAATTCCCGTCGAATCGACAGATGGTTTTCCTGATAGCGGCGTGATTCGCATTGCGGGCAAAGAAATCATTGAGTACTCGAGCAAGTCGCAGAGCGCCTTCAACGCTACATGGATTACTAGCGGCAAACCTGAACAAGCGTGGATTGGCGGACGCATGTCCAGGTTAGGAGCTGACGCTGCTCAAAACATTGTCAGCACAATGAAAAACAGTAAATATTCCAGCAAGCATTCCAAAGGAGACGGAGTCGAGTTGTATGGCTATAGCGCTCCGCTGCAATCAAATATCCCGCCAGGCGGAGTGAAGATGGGCGCTTTAGGACGTTTCTCTGTGGCGAAACTCGCTCGTGTGACTCCTCCTGCAAATGGAGACCCTATTAGCTTTCAAGTATTTCCTTTGGGCTATGGTTTGGAAAAGGAGAACGGAAGTCCACGGCCTTGGATTTTAGAAACTGCAGATGGGGACCCGGATTTTATGAAGGCGTTTTCTACTCAGGGTGGTTTTGCGCTTGTTTTTCAACGGGTAGAAATTGATACCGATACAAATGCAAGGACTGGAAATAACACACCACTCTTTGGCGTAGAGCTTGTTCATTACCGAGGCGTGAACAACAACACGCTTCTGATCGATCAGAGAGCGGTAAAGGGTTCACAAAAACTGACCCCTGGCAGCGTGGACGATTTCGATGGTAATCAACGCGCTTTTATCACGAAGTTTAATAGCGGTGCTCGCGACTATAACGCGGACCCTTGCTACTGGGTTTATGTGCTTCCCCTTTCTATTGCTGCGCCAGGTTTAAGTGCGTTGATGTATCAATCGAATCCACAGGATCGAACACTCTCCGATATTGTGCAAATCTACGATCCTAATGATGAATCAAAGACGGAATGGGTACGTTACGACGAAGTTCTCAATGGGGCATTACTACGTTCTGAGCCAGAGGCCATACAGGCAGCTTTGAATTCCATCAACATTGCTTCTTTCGATGCGACGTTTACTCGTGCTGGGAATACGGCATGTCCCGTGTCGGGGAATACAGCACGTTCGAGTCAACCAAAACCGAATACTATTGGAGTACGTGAGATCAGCGAATCTGCGAGTTCGATTGTGGCGCGTATTTCTGATGCTCTAAAACATCGCGGAGTTTTAGGAACTTTCAGTCACGAGCATTCCAGTGGCGCCGATCTCATTCCGGTTTTCCAAATTCCTAGAAACAATTCTGCGTTGGCTCCTCGCCCTGGTAGAAACGATCGCGTTGCTGTGTTTGAAGCATCTTCAGGAAATTCCGTGGCGACTCCCAACTGGCGCACGATCAACTGGACTTACTACCCGGACAATTCAGACAACATTGCTAACTCAGAAACCAGAATCGATATCAATCGAGTCTATATCGCACTCAAAGAGCAGATTGGCACTCCGGTTACTTCAAACTATTCCGCTCAGACCAATATCTCGCTTGAATCGCGAGACTATGCGCGCATTGTCAAATTTCCAAGCGGTGAACTGGGAAGCGGAATCTATGAACTCAATATTGGTTCTTCAAATGCAGGAGTCGTAGAAGGAGAAATTGACGAACTCGAATTTGTGACAGGCACGGCTCCAGGGAAAGCAAATCAGGATATTTCCTTAGCGCGATATTTACTCGGAGCTGATGTTTCAGATGCGGCGAGCACTTTAATTCTTGATCCCGTGAATTTGGGTTTCTCTCATGGAGAAATTGGCCTGAGCAATTCAGCGCTGCCAGAGCTGCAGCAAAAACGCGCGGGGCTTTTGAAAATCGATGACGAGATTTTGGCTTTCATTGATGTCGATTCAAGTTCTGGAGCTGTAACTATAGCGACAAACGGAAGAGGACTATTGAATAGCGAGGCTTCCTCTCACGGAAAAGGCGCCGCAGTGGTTTTCTTGGATCATTTGCGTTGTGGAGAGCTTGTAGGGGAGTTGAGTGCGACGAGCGCTGAGCTTGCTTTGGAAGATACTAGTGTATTTCCCGGAAGTGGATTGGTTTTTCTGGATCGCGAGTTGATTCATTTCACGAATAACAATGCAAGTAAATTGGGCATGCCAACGCGCAAGATTGAAGAACCTAAGCAAAATCAAAAAGAGAAAGAAGAAGGAGTATTTCGCGGGAGATTCGGGACAACTCCTGCGGGACATAGCGATGGCAGCGTGGTGATTTCATTTCCGTTTCGCTATTGGGATCTTTATGCGCCCCGTTCCAATGCCGCCGAACTTTCTTATTTAGGCACGCATTTACAAGCGACCGGCGGTTTTTATCAGAGTTTGTTTTGGGAAGAAGATCCTCAGACTCGGGATAGTTCGGTAGAAATTGTTGCGCTGGCGCGGGTCGACGACTGGGCTCGTTGGGAAGACGATCCAACGAAAACTTCCTCTCTTTTCTTTTTTGATCGCCCGGTTTTGGAAGGCTCTTTAAATCGATTGGATATTTCAGGAAATCGTTTGAGTTTGCGTTTTTTCACTCGCTATCGTCCGGGCGCATTTGATCCCGTGGATTTTCGCGCTTCTGCCTGGAAAAAGGCGCCTCGCCTAAAACGAGTGGTTGTTGAGTATCAAGCTCCGAATCGAGTGCTTTGGTCTTCGGAGGGGCGTTGGTAATGAAGCGAAGATCAAGTAAATCCGGATTCACCTTACTCGAAATTCTCATTGTGATGGGATTGCTCGTTTCTCTAGGCTATCTGATGTTCTCTTTATTAAGAGGCTCTCTAGAACTCTGGCGTAAAGGAGAAAGCGGACGCGACCTAAACGAAAAAGCGGCGGCGGTTTTCGATATTGTGCAGCGCGATTTACGTGCAATTCACGTAGGAGAATCCGGACAAGTTTTGGTGGACTGGGTAGATCAAAAAGGCCCAGAGCCTGCAGGCGCATTGCAACGCATGCGATTTGTTCGCAGCCTCAATCGCGCGGAAGAAGCGGCGTTGCTTGGAAAGAACGAGACTCGCTGTGGTTTGGCGGAACTTGCTTATCGCGTTAATGATGACATTCGCAGTGAAGATCGCTCTCTTTTAGTACTTTCTCGGGCAGTGCGTTCTCCCTTACATGTTGGAAGCCCTTCGGTTTTCGAGGAGAAGTTTTTTTCAATTCCTAAAACAGACGCAGACCCATTTGCAGAAATCACGGCAGGAGTTTTGTATTTTTCGTTAACTCTAGCTGATGCCAATCAGGCTGATTTTACGTGTTGGGATTCCACGCGAGGCATTCTGGAAAAACGTTCTGGGTTGACTGTAAATCATTTTCCCTTAGCGATCGGTGCTGGATCGCGAGAGGATCGCCGAGACGATATTTTCCCGCAGACAATTGACATCCATTTAGTGCTCGAACGCGATGAGCCCGAGTCTCGCCTGACTTTTTTGCGCGAAGCAATCGACGAAGAAGAAACAAAACTGGAAGTGGACGACATCAAGCGAATCGCCAAGGCGCAATTTCTCAAAATCGAAACGGAATGGATGGAGATTGGGAGTATTGAAGGGAAATTTGTGAATGTGAAGCAGCGTGGGGTCAGGGGGACGAATAAGGCCATGCATTCACAGGGGAGCAAAATTCATACTGGCGAAAGTTTCTACACCAAGCTCGTCATGGATAAGCAATGAGAATGTCGCGACGCCACAAAACGAAAAATGCCGGCTTCACCTTGGTTGAGGTGATGACGGCGATGGGAATTTTGGTCGCCGGGATGTCGACGATTTTGGGTCTTCTTTCCTTTGGCCTTTCTTTGCATCGCAGTTCCGGCGAACGAGGCAAGGCAAGCCTAGCTGCAGAATCTGTCATTGCGGAAATCCGTCAGAACGCCTTTTTGCCTGAAAAAGGAAAGGAGGCGAAGGCTCCAGAGACGATTCGTGAGCGAGAAATCCCCGCTTATCCAGGGCTTTCCTACTCTGCGACTTTCCGCGAGAATCCACAGTTGCTTGGCGAGTATCTAGTCGAAGTGCAAATCTCCTGGAAAGAGAAAGGCAAGACTCGTTCAACGGTTTTTCGCACCGTGATGCTGCAAGAGATTCCCTATGAACAGCGACTCAAACGCTTACAGTCCAACAAGAGGTCATAAATTGAAGTTGCTTAACTTAATCATTGTTGCCCCTTTGCTCCTGAGTTTTGGGGACGAAGGAATGATCCGTCTCAAAGATGGGAATTTCCTTTTTGCGGAAGTTCTCTCCCATGACGAAGCGGGAATTCTGATACGCCGTCTCGATACCGGAGGTCAGATCACGCTTCGCTGGAATCATCTGTTTCCTGCTGAAGAAGATCGCCTGCGCATTAAATATGGATACAAAGATCAAAGTCGTGAAGAAGTGCGCGTGCAGGCGGATCGCTTGCGCCTCAATGATGGGACTGAACGAATTGGTTTTCTCATTGATCGCAGTGGCGAAGATCTTTTCCTGCGCATTAAAGAAACGGTCATACCTGTTCCAAAATCGAAACTCGTGGCTCCTGCGGATCGAGTCGAGATCAATGCCCTAGAGGTCTACACCAAAGATCAACTCTACGAAATGAAGGCAGCCGAACTTTCACCCACGGATGCGACAGGATTTTTGGATCTGGGGAGGTTTTTAGTTCGCATTCGGGATCTTAAGAGGGCCTTAGAAAGTTTCAAAAAGGTACAAACATTAGATGCCGCTTTTCATGCAGAAGAAGTCACTGCAACGGTGGCTCGGCTCGAGAACCAAGTCGCGCGACAGGAAGAAATCGACGCTTTGGATGCGATCGATTCTTTGCGAGGACGCCGCGAATTCAGCAAGGCTTTGGAGCTTTGCCAGGCATTTTTGAAGAAATGGCCGCAGTCGAGTTTTCTCAATGAATTGACCATCAAGCAAAAAGGAATTTTTCGTGAGCGTGAAGAGTTGCTGAACAAAACGGTTGTGCTGCGTTGGTATGCCGCGGCCGAGCGAATCGCAGGCAAGAAAGGAATGGACCCAACTCTTGGGCAAGCAGATGCGCAAGATTACGCGCAGAAAGAAATGTCGAAGGAGATTCAGGAGAAGCTTGTCGAGGAAATCAAAAAGATCAATTCGGAAATCACCCCAGAGCAAATTCGTTCTATTTGGACAAAACGCGGCAAGCTCGCTTCGGTGCATCGCGCCACCTACGGAGATGGGACTTTTGTTTTAGGTGCAGAGCGTGCGCAGAAGGACTGTCTCGGGGAAAAAGACAAAGAGAAAAAGCAGGATCGACGTTCTGACGAGGAGAAAGAACTGCAAGAAAAGGTTCGCCGCTATATCGAGAATTTCCAAAAAGCTCAAAAGCAAGGCTCAGGCAGCACAGAAGAGGATGGACCAGATCTTTGGTGGGAAAAAGCGCGAGGCTCTGAAAAGCAGCAGTGGATTTTGGCTTATTACGCGGAATTCGGCGGCGACATGGAAGTGACTCGACCCATTTGCGAGCTTTGTCCGAGTTGCGGCGGTGCTGGAGCTGTAACCGTGCTGGAGACTTCTTCTGGAAGCGATTCTGGGAATCAAAGCGGCCCGCGATCGCGGCAATTCCCTTGCCCTTCTTGTCATAAGATGCAGATCCGCCGCGGAGTGTATTACAAGTGATACTCAGTCTGATTTTTTTCGCACTTCAAGAAGCGGTTCCACCAGCCAAGCCTGCGACAGTTCAGAAATTAACCGCAGAAGATTTAGAAAAACTTTTTCCACAAGGAAATCCAGTGCTGGCAAAAGTCGAAGATCGCGAAATTCTTGCCAGCGAATTAGCGGGACCCTTTTTCTTTCACTTTGCTCCTCAAGCGAATGAATTGTTGCGCAAACTCGTGAATGACGAAATTGCGCGGCGCGAAGCGATTCGCTTGCAAGTGAGCGTGAGTCCTGTGGAGCTTGAAGAAGGAGTTCGTCAGGGCATTGCAACTCTGCGTAAGCAAATCGATTTGGAATATGCTGGAAAACGTAGTTTGGAACAGTTTTTAGAACAAGATCTCAAGACGAGTCTTGCTAATTATGAGCATTCCCTGCGCCGCTTTGTTTTAGGTCGTCTTTTTTTTGAGCGAGTCTTGCGTTTCGAGCAAATGCTGGAGGATCGAGTCGTTTGTCGAGTGCTGACCGTCAAGGATTCTGCCAAGGCCGAGGAGTTTTTGCTGCAGTTACGCGAAGGCGCCGATTTTGAAATGCTGGCGAAACAAAATTCCCTCGCGCCAAATCGAGACAAAGGAGGAAGAATGCCTCCGTTTGGAAAGGACTACAATCATCCGATTGCGACTCCTGCGTTTGCGATGGAGTTGGGTGCTTTGGGTGGCCCAGTAGAAGAAAAGCGTGGGGCGGATACTTTTTATCATCTCTTCCGAGTCATCGAAAAAGTCCCTGCACGCAAAGGTTCCTATAGTGAGTTAGAAGTAGAAGTTAAAAAGAGTCTCGAGGAGAGACCAATTGAGGAATGGGAGTACTTTTACTGGAGCGAAAAGATGGGCAAACGCTATCATTTGCAAAACTTCGAGAGGCCCTGATGAACTCAGACGAACATTTGAATTTACTCCCCGCGAATTCCGCGGAAGACCCACCGACATTGGAAGAGATTCTCCCTATCGTGGAGCTTGTTCCTGGAGGTGCTCCAGAAGTTTCTCCGCCTTCCGTTTCTGCGATGGACCCCGTCGAAAAAAGACGCATCTTGTTAGGTCTTCTTTTTGCGAATCCCGATACTCTTTCCGCACCGCGAATAGCCGAAATTGTCGGGTTGACCTTAACCCAATTGCGCGAATCGATTGAGGAGTTGCGTGCGTGGATGGAGGAACAGAAACTTCCCTTCCGCGTGGAAGAGGTTGCAGGTGGGTTTCGCCTGCTTTCCCATGCCGATCTCGAACCCTATATCGTCAAGCTTCAAAAAGTCCGCCGTCAGGACAAACTTTCTCAGGCCGCGCTCGAAACTCTAGCACTCATTGCCTATCGCCAGCCTCTCATCAAGGCGGAGATCGAAGCGATTCGCGGCGTGCAGGCGGGTCCGATTCTCAAAGCTCTTTTGGATCGGCGTTTGATCAAGGTCGTCGGCCGCGCGAAAGTTCCCGGAAGCCCTTTGCAGTATGGCACAACTCCGGCCTTTCTAGATCGTTTTGGTCTGAAGTCTCTCGATCAACTTCCTACTTTAGAAGAACTCAAGTCTTCCTCTTGATGAGTTAGCCTTTTGAGATGGTCCATGTTGCTACGTATAAAATTATCCTCGCGCTTCGATGCCTAACCCGTTTCAAACGGTTTTTCTAGGTTGCGTAGAAACTGATCTCGCCAGCCGTAGTACTGGACCTGGGAAATCTGGTGGCGGGTACAAATCTCCGACACGCTCGCCGGCTCTTTCAATCCTTCCAACACGATCTGTGCCTTCACTTTAGGGTTCCATTTACGATGCTTCATCTTGCTCTTCCTTTCTTTCTAGAAGAGCCAGACTACTAACAAATCACACCCTCGCAACTAATAGGGAGCGGTATAGCTCTTCCTCGTGCGCATGATTTAAGGGGATAAACTAGCTCGCACCGTCGTGGGCGGGCTTGTCTTCTCGCCGGGCAATCTCCTCTACTCGATGCCGAAGTGACCTTGCGGGCTTTGCGCTCGTAAGCTATTATTTTTCAGCCAATTATGGCTCGTAAATTTTTCCGCATTTTTTTCAAAAACTTTGATCGAAACTCCAATCTATTGCGGACATTATCTTCGTTGTCACAACCACCACGGAAACAGTTTGAGGTAAAAGGGAAATGAAGAAGATTCTGAACACTCGGGGTCTTTCGTTTGTGCTGCTGAGCCTTGGATTTGTCACATCCTCTTGGGCGACTGATGTTCCTGGTGGGAATATCAACTCGAACACCACTTGGTCGCTGGCGGGTAGTCCCTACATTATTAAAGGGAATGTCACGGTACAAAACGGCGCCACGCTGACCATCGATCCTGGTGTTCAGGTTCGTTTTGAAAATGCGTATGCCATTACGATTGGCGGGCCTGTGACTCAGGGGACTTTGATTGCTCAAGGGAACGCGGCATCGCATATCACTTTTACGACCACAGCGAGTTTCACGGGAAATTGGAACTATCTGCATTTTTCCAATAACGCTGGCCCCAATTCTGTTCTGGAGTATTGCGATCTCAATAAAGGGGGCAACAGTCTGGGGACAATTTATTGTTCTAGCTCTTCTCCAATTCTCTCGCATCTAACCATTACAAATTCCAATACAAGTGGAATGTATTTACAAAGTTCCAATCCCTCGATCTCTACTGTCAGCATTTCAGGCGGCACGAACGATGGGATTTTTCTTTCTAGCTCTTCGCCTTCTTTGACTGGGGTGGTTTCTCTTTCGAGCAATTCAAATTACTTGGTCTATGCGAGCGGAACCGATTCCGTTCCCCTTTTCCGTGGAGCGACTCTTTCGAGCTCGGGCAAGCTTGGCAAAGGCGGCGCGCAGTTTTGGTCCAACCTCTTTGCTTCCGATCCTATAGTTACCGGTGGCCCCTTTGAAGCGGAGGTTTTAGCAGATGCTCTGGCCAGCAACGCAACTTGGGGCGGAGTGAATTGGCTCTCGTCGATTCGTTTGCTGGGGAGTTTGAATATTGGTGACGCTTCAACGCCGACGCTGACCATTGCAGCGGGGACGCAGGTGAAATTGGACCAATCCGCTTTCATCTATGTGGGCAATGGTCAGCCGGGGAAATTGATTGGGGCGGGGACGAGCGGGAGTCACGTGAACTTCACAGCGACAATCCCAGCACAGCGTTGGGGCTATATCTATTTTGCAGCAGCGTCAACAGGGTCGTCGTTGAACTACTGCGATCTGAGTAACGGGGGCTACTCGACGGCGATGATTTATTGTGCCAGCGCTTCTCCGCAACTCTCAAATGTGAGTGTGTCTAACAGCGCAAGCGATGGCATTTATCTGCAGAGCTCAGGAGCAACACTTTCGAATGTCACCATTAGCAACTTTGGAACGAGCGGAAGTGGAATTACGTTTGCCAGTAGCTCATCAGCATCATTCAGTGGAAGTAATTCCATTATTGGTCCAGGAGGTACGGGGCTATTTTTCACATCGAGCTCTCCAAGCATTTCAGGAGTTTCGATTTCAAATGTCTCGAATTACGCACTGGAGAGCAATGACCCAACGAGTGCGCCGACTTTCACAGGATTAACGATTTCTTCCGCTGCGAAGCTTGCTGTGGGTGGAGCGGATTTTTGGGCGAATGTATTTAGTGCCAATCCCACAATAAACGGGGGACCATACCAAGCTGAGGTACTCGGTAGTACGTTATCGAAAAACTCTACCTGGGGCGGAGTGAGTTGGCTTTCGTCGATTCGCTTGCTCGGCAGTTTGAATATTAGTGGAGCTTCAGCGCCGACGCTGACCATTGCAGCGGGGACAAATGTGAAGCTAGACCAATCCGCTTTCATCTATGTGGGCAATGGTCAGCCAGGGAAATTGATTGGGGCGGGGACGAGCGGGAGTCACGTGAACTTCACAGCGACAATCCCAGCACAGCGTTGGGGCTATATCTATTTTGCAGCAGCATCGACAGGCTCATCGTTGAACTACTGCGATCTGAGTAACGGCGGCTACAGCCAAGCCATGATTTATTGTGCCAGCGCTTCCCCGCAACTCTCCAATGTGAGCGCGTCCAACAGTGCAAGCGATGGCATTTATCTGCAGAGTTCAGCCGCAACACTTTCGAACATCTCAATCAGCAACTTTGGAACGAATGGAAATGGGATTACGTTTTCCAGCAGCTCGTCAGCATCGTTAAGTGGAAGCAATTCCATTGTGGGTCCTGGCGGTAGGGGGATTCTCTTCACATCGAGTTCGCCATCGATATCTGGAGTGTCGATATCTGGAGTATCGGGCTACGCTCTGGAAGCGCCCGATGCATCGAGTGCGCCAAGCTTCGCTTTTTTGAGTATTTCGAATGTGGGGAAGATTGGAAAAGGGCCAGCGGATTTTTGGGCGAATCTGTTTGCTGCGAACCCAACGGTCTTCGGCGGTTCCTATCAGGCGGAGGTGATTTACAGCACTCTTACAAAGGATGCGACATGGGGAGGAGTGAACTGGCTTTCTTCGATTCGAATCCTGGGCTCGGTGACGATTGCAGCTGCTTCCTCACCAGTGTTGACTGTTGCGCCAGGAACGATTTTGAAATTCGACCAATTCCAATTTTTAAATGTTGGGACTTCCGGTCAATCCGGAAAGCTGCTTGCAGTGGGGACGAACAACAATCGAATCACGATGACGGCGACGAACCCGGCGGAGCCTTGGGGGTACATTGATTTTGGTTCGCAGGCGGTAGCGGGTTCGACTCTGAACTACTGCAATTTGAGCTATGGGGGTTACGCGACCGCGACGATTTACTGCCAAAGTGCTTCTCCACAATTATCGAATTTGACCATTAGTAATAGTAGCTCAAATGGAATCTATCTTGTGAACTCCGGGGCGAACCTAAGCAATATCAGCGTGAGCAACTTTGGAACGAATGGCACTGGCGTTTTATTTAACAGCAGTTCTTCAGCCAGCTTGAGCGGTAGCAACACGATCACGGGTCCTGGGGAGACGGGATTGTATTTTGGGGCGAGCTCGCCGTCGATTTCAGGAGTGACGATTTCTGGGGTGTCGAGTTATGCGCTGGAAGCAGCGGACGGATCGAGCGCGCCAAGTCTAGCTTCATTGAGTATTTTCAATGTGGGGAAGGCTGCGGTGGGGCCAGCGGACTTTTGGGCAAATCTTTTCGCTTCCAATCCCACAGTGTTAGGCGGTTTCTATCAAGCGGAGATAATTTCTAGCACGCTGACGAAGGATAGTACTTGGGGAGGAGTGAGTTGGCTTTCTTCGCTGCGATTGTTGGGAACGATCAACGTTGGAGATTCTTCCTCTCCTCTGCTGACGATTGCACCAGGGACGGCGTTGCAGTTTGATCCGTTTGCTTTTTTGAACGTTGGCAATTCGGGTCAACCCGGAAAGTTATTTGCCATAGGAACAAACACAAATCGAATCCGATTTACAGCAAGCAGTCTTTCCCAGGCATGGGGGGGGGTCGTGTTTGGCGCCTCAGCAATCGCAGATTCCGAGCTTCGCTATTGTGATTTGGAAAATGGTGGCTATGCGGGGGCTGCGATTTCTTGCAGTGGATTGGGGGTGGTTCTTTCCAACTTATCCATTGCTAACCATAACGGCTCAGGCGTTGGAATTAGCATCAACAGTAGCAATGGAAACTTCCCTCTGAGGTTTTTGAATATTCAGAATTGTAGTTATGGAGTGCAAGTCGGCGGATCACCCGCAGTGGTCAATGTGTCCGATTCTTTTTTCAGCAACATCAATTCAACGGCCATCGACGGTTCTGTCCAATCTATTCAAAACTGCATTTTTCAAGGCGTCGGACAGGGAATCTCTCTTCCTTCTTATAAAGCGATATTGATTGACAATTGTCAATTTACGAATTGGTCGCAAGCGGCTATCGATGCAGCGGCCGAATCTTTCCCAGTCATTACAAATTCTCATTTCACGGGAGGCAATTCGATTCTGAAGCTGCCAGCCTCTGCGGTGGAGCTACTCTCGGATCCCAGTACGGGGAATGTGTTCACGCCGACTGGAAACGCTGAGATTGGTGTGTATGGAGATACGATTGAACAGGAAACTACTTGGAGTCCTTTGGCGAATGTTCCCTTCCACTTGCTTGGTTCGATCAATTATCAAAAACGATGGACGATTCGCGCTGGGGCAAGTTTGCGAATGGAGCAATTCGCTAGGTTAAATGCTTTCGGTGCTCCTTTGCCTCAGCTCATTGTGCAAGGAACCCCAGCCGCTCCAGTTTTATTTACTTCCGCGTTGAGTACTCCTGCGCCAGGAAACTGGCAGGGAATGACCCTTGGACCTGGCTCCCAACTAGACTACGCAACGTTTGAGTATCAAGGGTACCCAAACACGGGGGGACTCACTTTGAGCGAGAATTCCACTTTGAGACATTGCATCATTCGCAACTCGACAGGAATCGGACTGCAACAGAACACAGCCTCGACGATGAGCACGCCTTCTTGGATTGAAGACTGCACAATCAGCGGCCACGCTTCCGACGGTATTCGCGCTTCTGCCAACACGAAGATGAATCTTCTGCGCGTCTCTTCGCAGCAGAACGGCGGCTACGGTCTCAAAGCATTGGGAACAACTTCTCCCACAGGGTCTTGGGTTGACTTGCGCGAGAGCGCGATTGTTGGCAATAAAGCCGGCGGAGTGAACGCAGAAAGCGCTGCACGCGTAGATGCGGCTTATTGTTGGTGGGGGCATAGTTCAGGGCCGAGCGGAAATGGGCCGGGTAGTGGTAGTTCCATCACAGGAGCTACAAGCACGTCATTCAATCCTTGGTTTGCAACGGCGCTGCCAGCAGAGTTTCGATTGAATGAGCCGTTCGTCAATCCCATGGCGATTCCTCCCGCAGTGGGCTCCGTTCGATTTTTTGCGCTTCCCAATGCCGATTCGAATTGGAAAATCGAGGCCTTCAATGCCTCCAATGTAAAAGTCCTCGATTGGTCGGGAAGCTCGGAGCCGATTGAATTTACCTGGCGTGGCACCCAACTCTTCGGCTCACAAGCTCCACCGCCTTCCGACCCACCCATCGGAGGAGGACATGGCCAGATCCGCGATATTTCCGCTCGACCGATTCCTCAGGAAATCGAGCATTTGACTCCGCTGCCAAACGGCAACTACAGTTTCACGATGACGGCGAATCGCGCTGCTGCGCCTGCGACTCAATCTATATTGAAGGGAACAATCAACCTCAATTCCAGTTTGCTACTTTGCAAAATCCTAAATCCCGAATCGATGAGTTTTCTCGAAGCGGGGAATTCTTTCACGGTGACCGGGAAAGCCGGTGGGACGCAGTTTCAGTCGTACACGCTCGAGTATGGAATTGGCAGCGAACCGGCAAGCTTCACAACGATCGCGAGTTCCACGACGCCTGTACCCAACGGTACGCTTGGCGTTTTCACTCCGCCTGCATCTAGCAACGGGTATCTCACTCTGCGTTTGCGTGTGAAGAATGTTGCAAATCAAGAAAGTAGCGACACCATACTCGTGAAACTCTTTTCCTTTTCAAATATTACAGCTTCCCCTAGCCCTTTTTCTCCCAACGCGGACGGCTATCAGGATGAGATTGCTTTCAGTGCGAATTTGAGCTGGCCCTCGCAATGGCTAGTTCGTGTCTATCAAAACCATAGCGGTCTGATTTGGTCGCAGTCCGGAGAGGGAAATCAAATCCAAGCTGCATGGGATGGACGAAACGGTTCAGGCGAATTCGTCGCTAACGGAAACTACAATTACCGCATCACGGCAATTGCTTTGGAAAACTCTTCCGTATCTCTTGCTCAGCTTGGCACACTTGCTGTTAACTCCGGTCTTTCTTCGATTCAAATTGTTTCACCCACCAATGGCGCCATTCTTTCTTCAACGTTTCCTGTTGTATTGACCAGCCCCATCGAATCTGGAGTCAGCTATTTTGTTCGATTGGAATATGGCGTAGGAGAAACTTGGAATTTACTCGGCGAGGGAAGCACGATCCCAAATCCTTATATCCAATGGAACACTCGAAATGTTGCGAACGGTCAGTACTCCCTGCGCGTGCAATTGTTTTTGCCGGATGGAAGCATGCAGCAGGATATCAAGACGGTTGTCATTCGGAATTTGCAGGTAAGTTTGAGCCATCGGATTTTGGATCCTTTTACATCAGATGTTACGGTGGTGACGGTGACGGACGGTGGAGGAATGGATTCTTCAGGATCCCTTGTTGTGAGTGCTCATGCAGCACAAACAGCCGTAAACTCGACGTGGGAAGGTTTCTTTGTGGATTTTTCTCCAACTCCGGTTTGGCAGCAAGGCGCCACTTTTTCCAATGGAGTTGGGGTCGTTACTTGGAACGGTAAGGATGCCACTGGGTTGCCAGTACCTGCTGGCGAATACGTTTTCAAGGTTCAGGTCAATTACCTTGGAGGGTTGAGCGCTGGCTATGCAGAACAATCAAACCCCCTGGGCCTGATCTCCCTGATCAATGGATCTTTTTCCAATGTAATGGTTGGGGAAATTCGAGGCACAAATTTCGATCCTTATTTTGGAGAGTCCATGGATTTGGGATTTCATCTAGACCAGCCAGCATGGGTTACTCTTTCCTACGATCAAAACAACCTGATTGGGATCTTGAAAAAAGTTCTCTATGACGAGGGGGATTCGATCTATTGGTGGGACGGTAGAAGATACCAGGAACGTGGGTTTGCTTATCCCAATGGTGGTCCAATCGCTTTCTATCTCAAAGGGGTCGCTGTTCCTCACTCCTTGATTACTCTCACGAATCAGAGTTTGACGATTTCAGATTTCACAATTAGTCCAGTGACAATTTTCCCGAGTTATGGACAGTTTGCCAACATTCGATACTCGATTAGCCGCGACGCAAAAATCAGTGTGAACATATACGAAGTTGCAAATTGGGGTGCTGGAAATCTCTTTCGGACTGTGATGGGAGATCTGTTGCAGGATGCAGGCCAGCACGAATTCTATTGGGATGGAACGGACGAAGCAGGACTCTATCCGGTGATATCTGGCAACTACTGTGTTGAAATTGTCGCCTCAGATCCCACCGCGAATAGCTATCAATCGGTACAGCGGCGGCAAGTGAGAATTCATCCATGAATTGTTTGACCGCTCTTTGTTTGATGGTGTTGGGTTTCGAAGAGGACACTGCGTCAAGTTCCTTTTACAAGGATCAGATCGCAGTTTCTCGATGGACTGAGGGTTATTGGCAGATTTGGAGTCTCGATGAAAAAGGACAAAACGGACGGCAGTTGACCTTCGATTCCTTAGACAAGCGTCATCCATGCTGGTCTCCTGACGGAGAGTTTGTCTATTACTGTTCCAGTTCCGGACAACTTTTCAGAGTGCCCCGTTCTGGTGGCGAGGCGCGGGTCAGTTTGGGACAGTTGGCTCCGATTGCGGAACCTACCATTTCTACGCAAGGGAAAATTGCTTTTACGCGTGTCTTAGTACAGCCCCGTTTTGGAAGCACAGTATCCGTTTGGGTATCCGATTTGGAAGGAAAGGAAGCGCAAGAATTGACTCAAACTCCGACTCGGGCGAGTCAGCCGGCTTGGTCGAGCGATGGACGCCGTCTCGCTTGGATTGAGTTCGATCCTGCTTTGCAACTTTATCGACTGATCGTTGCTGAATTGGCTTCGAATCAACGGACCGTTGTCTTGGCAGCGAAACAGCGAATGACAACTTTGGCTTGGTCTGAAGAAAGTACTCAGATTGCATTTGCGCAGGAGAACCATGGAAACTTAGATCTTTGGCTCGTGGATTTGGAAGACTCGGAGTTGCACCGACTCAATGATCATCCGGCCCTCGATCTCTCTCCAGCATTTGTTTCGCAGGAGGCTTCAATCTTATTTGTTTCCAATCGAGGTGGAGATTTTCAACTTTGGCTTAATTCTTCTTTAGATACAAATGCCCCTGCACGTCGTTTTGCCGATTTTCCTGTCCGCGGTTTTTCTTGGTTTCGTGAGCAATCCAAAGGAAGTTTGCAACTCAGTGAACTTTTACTCAGTCGAGATCATTTCGACCCTTCGAACAACGAATCCGTGGAATTGTCCTTTCAAGTCGATCGGAATTGCGAAGCGCTTTGTGAAATTCGAGACAGATACTTGCGAGTCGTCAGAAGATTACGATCGCAAGGAAGGCTGCAACCTGGGAAGCATCGTTTTACTTGGGATGGCAAGGATGAACAGGGCAACAAAATTTCTGCTGGGGCATATTTTTTCCGTCTAAAAGTTTGGAGCGAGGAGGGGGTGGTCTACTGGGACCCTATTCCTGGTTCAGGAGGCGAAGAACTTTTCCCGACCAAACTCAAATTAGATCCAAGTACAAAGAGTGTCTTTTTTGAGAATCCAGCCACAGCTGCGATTCGTCTGCGATTCGGATTAAGAGACGGAAGTTATTGGGACTCCCAGGACTGGTTCGCTCACTCTAAGGGAGTAGCAGAAATTCCTTATGAAGGATTTTCAATCCCTGGAGCAGGTGAGTTTTGGGATCGTGAAGATCGTCAGGTATGGTGTGTCGCGTATGCCCTGCCACGAGCTAGCGTGATCGTGAATCCTGGTTCTTCTGCGCCAGTAAGAGGGGATTGGAACCTGGCTTACTGGAGTAGTGTGCGAAATCTCAATGACCATCATTTTCACGCGTCCTCTCGGTGTAGGGACTCTCGCTTACAAATCTCCTTGCTTGAGGACGAAGCGTCGATCGCATTGGGGAAAAAGGCCACTGTTCAGATCCAGGTGCAGGATTCGAAAAACGGGAAGGTTTTCGAGAGTTCGCTTTTTTGGGTAGGGATTTATGCGGATGGAGTCTTGCTGCTGGAGGATGAAGATTTTGTGCTGCCTGCACGTTACGAATTCGACCTCAGCCGTTTCCCTAACGGTGAGCATTCCTTTTTGATCAATCTGGGTAGTTCTGAAGATCACTTAGCAAGCGGATTTGTGTCATTTCGCGTGCAGAGGAAGGATCAATGAAATCATTAGCAACGAGTCGTTTTTCGATTGCGCTCTTAGTTAGTTTTTTTGTCACCATCTCGACTAGCTTGGCCTTTCGTGGGGCAGGTACCAATGGATTTAATGCTGGGGAAGGGAATCAGGACCCAAGCCAGAAAGATGGCAATGGCAACGACAATGACGATTGCGATGATGAAGCGGGAGATCCGATCGAATTGGCTTCAGGAGAATTCAAACAGCTTAGAACAGATCTCGTTTTGCCTGGGTTGCGTGAGCCCCTTCGCATCTCTTTTCATTACCGCAGTCAGCGTATGTACAACGGACGTTGGGGTTTTGGGTGGTTTTTTGGAGATGAGCAGCGACTCTTTGTGAAGGGAAATGGGGATGTACTTTGGAGAATTGCCAGTGGTTCGCAGCAAACCTTCGTGAAGTCTGGAAGCCTGTTTATCTCGCCCTCTGGTTATCACAATACCTTGACCAAGCTCGGCAATGGAAGCTACGAGCTAAAAATCAAAAATGGCATTCGCTATCTCTTCTCTGCGGAAGGATTGCTGACGAGCCATATCGACCGGGCAGGTAATGCCACAAACTATTTTTATGAAACCGGAGCCGGGGGAACCAAGATCAAGTCTCCAGTCGCTGGCCAAAACGGAACCATCATCGCGATGGATTATCGATTGACGCAGATTTCTGGAACGTTGGGTAAAAATGTTTACTTCCAGTATTACGGTACTGGTGATGGATCTAAAAACGGCCGATTGAAACAAGTCGTCGATGATTATGGGCGAACGGTTCAGTACGACTACAACGGTGTTGGGGATTTGATTTCCGTTACAAGTCCGATCACGAGCTATGAGGATCCTAGCGGGAATTTGTTGACCCAAGGGCGTGTGACTCTCTATTCCTATTCTTCGGGATTTAGACTGAACAAACCCGGGGCGCCGGAGCATGTTCTCGATCACAACCTGCTTACGATTACTGACGACAAGGAGCAGATTTACTTAGTGAATCATTACGATGAAAACGATCGCGTTTGGAAGCAGGAGCATGATGGAGGAATAACCACTCTCGAATATTTTCTCACCGGGGGCCAAATCCATCGTACAGATGAAACGGACGCAAACGGAGTATTGCGTCGACATTATTATGCAGAAGGTAGGCTGGCGCGGCTCGAGATCACGCCTGCGTCCATCGTTCATCCGTCTGTGTCCTATCCTCTTAATTATTTTTACTCTTACAACAGCTGTTGCAGTGAACTTTCGGAAGTCCAAAATCCCCAAAATAACGGCGTCGAAATTGGCTACGATCCCAGCGGCAACGTGATCGAAGAACGGAGAAAGACCAATATCTTCGCCGCGAATCACCCCGAAGACATCGTCACTTCCTACACCTACACCACCCTCGACAATCAAGTGAAGACGATGACCGATCCGTTGGGCAAGGTGACGACGTATTTCTACGACTATGAAGAAGCGACTTTGGGCGATCTCAACGGCGACGGCATCACGAATCAAAACGCCGGCAATGTGGTGAAGATCCAATATCCAAACGTTATTCAGGCGGATGGCACGGCGCAGACTAATATCGCCGCGAAGTTTTGGTACAACTCCTCTGGCCAGCGAATTCGCGAGATCGCTCCCGAGGGGAACGCCGTTCAATACATTTACTATCCCTCTGGCAATCCGTCCTTTGGCTTGTTGCAGAAGAAAGTCATCGACCCGGGAGGATTGAATCTCACGACGACTTTCACCTACGACTCCATGGCGCATCTCGCTTCGATTCAGGATGCGCGCGGGAATACGAGTTACTTTGTCTACAACGCGCTTGGGGAAATGACGGAAATGTCGGCGCCGCTCAACGCGGCGGTTCGTCAGGTTTTCGACGGCAACGGAAATCTTGTCAAACGAGAAATTCAAAATGCCGATGCGGCGGGAAACATTCTTAGCCCCCAGTGGATTACAACGCGCTTTGAATACGACAGCTGGGATCATTTGCTCGCGCGGATCGAAGACGTGGAATCGGGGAAGGGTGGCCTTCTCACGCGCACGACGAGCTACAGCTACGATCCCGTGGGCAATCTGCAGACGATGACGAGTCCGGAAGCGAATATCACTCGCTACGACTACGACGAGCGCAATGAAGTTTGGAAAACGACTCGCGGCTTGGGAACTGAGGATGAAGCGGTCGAGATCTTTCATCCCGATTCCAACGGCAATCTGACGCAGCGCATCGATGGCAACGGGAAGGTTTCTGCGATGAGCTACGATCTCTTCGATCGATTGACGAGCATCACCGATCCCGAGTCACATCGCATCGAGACAGACTACAACAAGAAAAGCGAGATCCTGGAAAGACGGGTCATTAATTCTGGTGGGTCAACTCTTACGAGAACGCAATTTGTCTGGGACGAATTGGGCCGGCGCAAAAAACAGATCGCGATCAACACCCAGGCCGCGGGGCAAAACGAAGCGCAGATTTTCTACGATAAGAATAGCCGCGTGAGCAAAACGCGCACTCCGCGCGGGTTTTTCACTTTGTTTGGCTACGACAATGCCAATCGTCTTGCGACGAGCACCGACCCGATCGGCAACTCGCGTGTGCTGAGTTACGACGGCAACGGGAATCTCCAAAATTTGATCGAGACAGAAATTGTTCCCAATGCAGCGAACGAAATCTATCAAACCCTGTTTGGCTACGATGCGCTCAATCGATTGCAAGAAAGCCGCCGCTTCGACCGGCTCAACGGCGCGCATCAACTCGTGACGAACTTTGGCTACGACAGCCGCGGGAATTTGCGCGAGCGCATCGATCCCAATGGTCGGCTGACACGCATGGACTACGATCTCGCTTCACGATTGCGTTCGCAGATCGAGGATGCGAACGGACTCTCGATCGAAACCCAGTGGAATTTTGATCTCGACAATCGTTTGGTTCTGCTACGTGATGCCGACTCACGCGAAACGATTTACAGTTACGATGCTCTCGGACGCCGTCGCACAATCAGCTATGCCAGTGGGCCGGGAGAATCCTTCACCTACGACGATGCAGATAATTTGAAGACACACACGGCACAGGACGGGGTCGTCACTACCTATAATTACTTTGATAACAATCAGCTCAAAGATCGCAGTGCGGGCGGGTTGCGTGAGGAATTCACCTGGAATGGATTGCGTTTGCCTTTGACGGCGAAAGTTTTGGTCGACAGTGCGCAATCGAGCTTGGTGAGTTTTACTTACGATGGCTATGGCCGAGTGCAAAACGAGGCGCAGGACGGCTACACGGCGGTTCACGGTTACGATGCCGACAATAATATGAACTCGCTAAACTACCCCGGGTCTTCGCTCTTATCCTTGACCTTGGGTTACGACTCGCTTGATCGATTGAATAGCGTGATGGCGGGTGCAAATACAGTGGGAAGCTACACGTTTGCGGGCCGCTCTCGCGTGCACACGCGCACGAGCAATCTTACGCAAACTCATCAGTGGGATGGACTGCGCCGCGTTTCTCGAATCACGACGGGTTCCGTGGTCGATTTTGGTTACAACTACGACGATCTCGATCGGCGCAGTTACGAGCAGCGTTTTCATCAGGGCGGCAGAGGAGATGTCTATGACTACGACAGCGCTTCGCGATTGAAGCAGGTTTGGTATGGTGCGAGCAATCCGCCCAGTGGGCCTACAGGCTATACAACCCATTTCCAAGCGACACTCGATCCGCTGGAGAATCGATTGTCCACGAGCACGAACGGTGCGTTGACGAACTACAACACTCCCGATGCGCTGCATCGTTACACCTCGGTCGGCGCTGTTTCCCGCGTTTACGATTTGAAGGGGAATCTCAAAGACGATGGGAGTTATCTGTTTGATTACGATGCGTGGAATCGGTTGACACGAGTGAAACTTAAGTCGAACAACGCGGAGCTCAGCCGTTACGAGTACGACGCGATGGGCAGACGAGCGCGCAAGATCGAAGGGACGAAGATTTCGAAATACACTTACTCGGGCCCTCGGCTGTTGCGCCGGTTTGAAGATCCGGGTAGCGGGACTTTCTCGCTGAAAGAAAGTTATCTCTACGGTGCCGGACTCGATGAAC
>CAZMYG010000009.1:0-35009 GCA_964570465.1 uncultured Planctomycetales bacterium | reverse complement strand
AAAGCGCCTCCTGTGCCTGTTCCGAAAGGCACATCCACTAGATTATTTTTGAGATAGAAGCTCAACATTGAGGCATCTTCGATTTGTATGAAATCGCCGCTCTCGCTGCCTGTGATGAGAGATACATAGGTATTTCCCAAAATTTGATTCGGAAGTTGGTCATTGAGGGCAGAAATCAGTGGGTGAGCGGAGAAGCTGATGGCATTCACAATTGTTGGAACGCTGCTCGGGCGGATCATGACATTGTTTCGCAGCACAGCCCCACCCAATGCAAGATCCAAAAAATTGCGCGTGGCATTTGTCGCCAACATTTGGTTGCGTTCCCAGATCACTCGTCCCATCACGGCTTCCACATCATTTGCCGCTGGGATTGAAGCTCCAATACTGAGCCCGCCTTCCATGAGATTGTCCGAAACAATCGAAAGCTCTGCTAAGCCTGAAGATCCCATTCTCAAACAAGGTTGATGGGCAAAACCTCCTCCAGGTCCAGGCGACCAACCTGTATTGCTAAAGAGATCGTTATTCGAGACGAGAGCTTTCTCGACCTGACCTAAACGAATCGGCCCATGATCGGGAAGATCTGGCTCGGCAGGCGTGGGGGATTTGCCATCTCCTGTGGATGCATTGGCTGCCTGACGAATGGAATTTCCTAGTATCGCAACCTTCGAGAGATCCGAAATCAAAATGCCGTAGTTTTGCCAGGCCGTGATTGTGTTCTCCGAAATGATGGTTTCCTGACATTGCCCCAGTTGCCCCATGTGAATATTCAAGGCGCAGTTGGAGAAGCTATTTTGAAAAATCGTGATCTTGCTATTCGTGCCGATCATTCGCAGCACATCGGCATGAGGGCCAAAGCCTGTATTCGGATTATAGGTCGAGAGAAAACTGAGATTCGCGATGGTGAGATCTTCGCCGTCGTCAGGTGCGAGAAAGCTTCCAGCGCTTGTGTTGTAAATCACCGGATCTGCGCCGCTACCATAAGCTCCGATATGCAATGGCCCGGTGAACTCGTCGACATTCACACCGGTGGTCGTAAACGTTTCGCCACGGTTGAAAAGCAGCCGGCGTGGACCGTTGGAGGCAAAGAGTCGATCCATTCCCTCCTCCCAAGTTTCAATCGGTTGATTGAAAGAACCGTTATTCGAATCATCTCCAGCGCTCGAAACATAAATCGTTCGCTCGGCAGAGTTAGCACTATTGTTGGCGAAAACCACTTCGGGATCTTCCACGACGATTTCTTGAGTGTAGTTGTATTCCAAGCCATTCGAACGAATCACTGTGAGCTGCACGGTGTAGGTGCCAGGAGTTTCATAGACATGCGCGGCTAAAAATCCCCGCGCTTCGTTTTTGCTTCGGCTCGTGCTAGTCCAGTTTGCGTTGTCATCGTCGCCAAAATCCCAGAGATAAGAAAAGTTTGAGTAATCGCGTAAGTCGTCTACCAAAGCAGGTTGAGTAACGCCGGAATTCGAATCGGTGGCATCGAAAAAAACTCCAAGGGGCGCCGCGCCTGAATCGCGATTGGCGCTGGTCATGATTTCTACCTCTTCTTGCGGAGGCGGGTCATCTGGAGGGTCTTCTGATGAGTCAATTGCGCCAGATCCACCACCTCCTCCACAGGCATATAGAAGGGCGAGTGTAAACAACAGCCAAATTTTCCGTTGCGAAACCATGTTGCAACTTCCTATATCGAAAGGAATTATTAAAAGCTTGAAGGACTAATTCGTCGCTTCGTAAGCCCCGATATCCGTAGCTCCCGATAGCCGCATCATCCCCGAGTAATCGTCGCGGACATAGGGCATCGCCTCTCCCCAATTAATAGCCGGCGAACTCGGCTGAAGTCGGAAATCCTGATTGCCCGGGTTCATCAAAAGGGGATTGAGCAATCGAGTGTTAAGATCGCGCTGATGGGTATTTTGCCAGTTCGTTAAATTGTGATTGGATGTCGCTGCACCAGCGCCAAGTGC
The DNA here is from genome assembly GCA_964570465.1 of uncultured Planctomycetales bacterium. Lineage (GTDB taxonomy): Bacteria > Planctomycetota > UBA1135 > UBA1135 > CAZMYG01 > CAZMYG01. The sequence goes on along the minus strand of CAZMYG010000009.1, from coordinate 33,045 downwards.
GACAAAGCTAGTGGATGCAGGAAATGCCAAGTTCCGATCGCTTTGCAGCAGACTCATATTGACCGATCCCGGTTGAAAGACGAGAAAGTACGCGCTCGAAGAAGTGGCTGAGGGAGCGCAAGTGATATTGTTTTTAATCGAGAAATTTAGAAGGGAGCCATTCTCGATCAGAAGGAAACGAGTGGTTGCCGCGCCAGGAAGTAGGGAAACAAAAGTATTATTGTAAATTCGACTTGGGAAGCTTTGATTTGCGGCGGTAGAGAGTGGGTGATTTTCAAATTGGAATACACCAGCAATGTTGGTGGCTACATTGGGCAGCAACAAAATATTATTTCGATAAGTTCCTCCCGCGTTGCTGACATGGAAAAAGTTTCTTGTTCCGCCCCCGCCTGTGGCGGTGAGTTTGTTTCTTTCCCAAATCACTCGTTGCGGACTCGCGGTCAGATCGGTGTTGGCTGGTATTGAAGCCGCAATGGAAAATCCTCCTTCCATCAGATTGTCCGAGACAATCGCCAAATCAGCGACTCCATCAGTACCCACTCGAATACAGGGCTGATGCGAGTAACCACCAACGGTATTGGGATCCGGGTTCCATCCAGTATTGCTGAATAAATTATTAGAAGAAACAACTGCTTTGACCGCGGAGCGAATGCGAATCGGTCCGTGATTCGGTAAATCGATGACACAGCTTTCGCATTTTCCATCCCCTGTTCCTGCGTTGGGATTTTGTCGAATCGTATTTCCCAGTATGGCGAGACGGTTGGTATCGCCGGTGAGAATGCCGTAATTGTGCCAAGAGCCCATTTGGTTTTCCGCGATGATGGAGTTTTGAATCAAACCCAATTGAGCGGGGAATACGGCGATGTCGATTCCCGAGAATAAATTTCGATAGATGGCGATGTCGCTGTTATTCCCAAGCATGGCGATGCCATTCACCCGCGGCCCCGTGCCGTCGATGGGATTGTAGGTCGAGAGAAAGTTGAGACCGGTAATCGCCAATTGATTGCCGTCGCCGACATCGAGAATTGAAGAGCCGCTGAGACATTGCAAAATCGGAGCAGCGCCTGTTCCATAAGTTCCAATGAAATAGGGGCCGGTGAAATTCCCTTCGTTTGCGCCTGGAGTGTTAAAAGTATCGCCTCGTCGGACGAGCAATCTCCGAGGGCCAGCATTAGAAAAGAGTACATCGACAGCGTGTTCCCAAGTGCGGAAGGGCGAAGCTAAAGTGCCAGGATTGTTGTCATTGCCGTTGCTCGCGAGATAAAAAGTGCTGTTCGCATAGACCGTTTCTGGATTTTGCACGGTGATGCTTTGTTGATAGCGAGTCGCTACGCCACTCGTGTTGGTCACATCGAGAGTGATGGTGTAATTTCCGGGTGTTTCAAATAAATGTGCCGCGACATGTCCCGCCGCGCGATTCTTGGAACGATTGTTCACAGCCCAATTCCCACTCGCCACGTCACCAAAATCCCATTGATAGTGAAAGCTCGCGAAATCCGGCATTCCAGAAACGGAGGCGGGTTGAATCACACTCGAGCTTGCAGCAGTGACATCGAATAACACGGCCAGAGGTGCGACACCGCTTGTGCGATGCGCTGCGAGCATGGGTAGATTCCCTCCACCGGGAGGATTCGTGATCGTGACTAGAGCCGAATCGTTCGAGCTCGCGCCGCAATTGTCTGTCACGGTGAGAGTGACGGTGAAATTTCCTACGGAAGAGTAGCTATGCGAAACGGAGACTCCAGTGCCGGTTAAACCATCTCCAAAATTCCAATTATAGGAAGCGATTGAACCGCCTGGATCCGAAGAAGCAGAGCCAGAAAATGAAATCGATTGTCCGACTTGTCCACTGCGATCGGTGCCTGCATTTGAAATTGGTGCCGAATTTCCTGCGCAGGGATTGAACGCATTCACGGTTACATTGAGTGAGTCGTTTGAAGACAGTGCGCCATCACTCGCCGTCAATCGTAGTACATAGCTTCCTGCTGCGGAGATGCTTGCCGTTGTGATGGCGGCGGAAGGATTCGCAAAGTTCACCGTGCCTGGTCCAGAAACCTTCGACCAAGTTCTGCTGAGAGTACTGCCAGCGGGAAGTCCATCATCGCTTGCCGAACCATTGAGATTGATTGAAGCATTGCCGCTTGCCGGCATGCTGATGGTTTGATCCGGACCCGCATTGACGACTGGCGCTTGATTCGTTGGGGGAGCGCTCACATTGATCGTTACGGTGTCGTTCGCATTCGCGCCGCAATTGTCGGTAACTGTCAACGTGACGGTGTAATTTCCGGCACTTGCAAAAGCATGGGAAACAGAAATTCCGCTGCTACTACTGCCATCTCCGAAGTTCCAAACATAGGAAACAATGCTGCCGTTGAGATCGATTGAGGCCGAACCAGAAAAATTTACGGAAGATCCGGCGAGACTGCTTTGATTCGGTCCTGCATTGGCCGTTGGAGAAACATTCCCGACACAAGATTCGCTCTGAATGTCACGCAGTGCTCGGTATTTGTGGGCTTGGCTCAAAGGCTGATCGAGATATTCCAGCGCTCCCCAAGATCCATATTCGTTCGGCGTTTGTACCAAATGATAATGAAGAAAGAGCTGACCCCCGCGATCCTCCCAGCCCTGTAAATACTGACGATAGATGTCATACATCAGAGGGTGTCGATTCACGTCGATGAGTTTTTGCGCCAAGACCGTATTGCTCGATTCACTGCCGCTCGGTGCGAGCGACTGTCCACCTTCATAGGCGACAAGTTGCAGATGATGATTCCCCGATGCGTTGAATGCGTCTATCGCGGCTTTGTCGGTTTGCATGCGTGTCAGCGCTTGCGGCAAATAAGTCGTTTGCACTCTCTGCAGTATGGTGTCGATGCTGATGGAATTGACTTCTCCTTGTGCGATCAAATCGGTGCTGAGTTGTCCGCCGAAGTAAGGAGCACCTGCGAGATAATCCGCTTCAATACCCCAGGGGTTTACCGAAACTCCATTAATAGAAGATTGGGAGAACGCGAAAAGAATATCGTTCGTAACCGTTGCATTGCCCGATTGCGTGGCGAGTACTTTTTTCACGCGTGAACTTTGCGCGCCAAATTCGGTTTCAAAAATATGAAAAATCTCCGCAGATCTCTTCGCGTTGAAATATCGTCCCGCTCGAGCTGCCTGCGTGTTGAGCCCGAGACTAAGTCCCTGATTCTGTACCCAAGCCGTTTGTCCGAATTGTCCATTCCACAACTCATTGGAGTATTCGATATAGACATTGCGACTGGTATTGAGATTGTTTTTGATCAAGAGAGCGAGTTGCTGAATGAAATTGTCATCGGCGAGATGAGGAATGGTAAACCAAGGGTCAGCTTGCGCTTGATTGCACAAAGAAATTGCGTGTTCGTAGGAAGGTCCATAAGTACGCGCTTGTGTCGCATGTGAGGGCGTGGTCCTCTGCGACCAGCTGCTAAACTGAGAGTCATTCGTGCGCGACCAAGCCATGAATCGAATCACGCCAAAGCCTTGGAGCTGTGACAAAAGAGGCGGATAAAAAGGTTGCGTTTGATATGTGCTCGCATGGCCAGGCATCACCACGCGAATATCTTTCACAGGATTCGCGGCAGAAGAACGCGTGATGCGAACGCGAATTCCTTGACTCGTTGGTTGACTCACGGTGAAGGGATAACTCCCCGTGCCACTCGTTTGATTGAAAGTTCCTGAAGCATCGCGGCCGAGTTGAATCGTGCCGTCGCCCGTGAAAATTAAAGTGTATTGACCCGCGGGATAACGGCCATCCGCTACACTCGCCAGAATCGTTTCGACATAGGCAGGCGCGACAATCGAGAGAGGATAGCCCATGGCGTCCGTCGGAACGCTGGGACTCCACGGATCGAATGGAGAGCCACTGCTCTGTTTGAAAAGATCTACAAAGGCAATTTGCGAATTCAAATTGTTCAAGCGTCCCAGATTCGTGCCGATGGGGGGAGCTGGGTTTAATGTGATCATTGTAATCGCGGCGGAATCGCTGGCGCTTACGCCGCAATTATCGGTGACAGTCAAAGTGACTGTGAAGTTTCCTGCTGTCGAGTAACTGTGCGAAGCAGAAACTCCATTCGCAGTTGTGCCATCTCCAAAATTCCAAGAATAGAGAGAGATGGACCCGCCTGGATCCGAAGAGCCTGAGCCAGAAAAAGAAATCGCTTGGCCTGTTTGGCCGTTGCGATCTGCTCCTGCATTTGCAATCGGTGCTGCGTTGCCTGCGCAAGGATTGGCATTGAGGGTGACATTCAGCGAGTCATTTACAGAAAGTGAACCGTCACTCGCCGTCAAGCGCAGCACATAGCTGCCTGCTGCAGAAATACTCGCCGTTGTGATGGCAGCAGACGGATTGGCGAAACTCACCGTGCCCGGCCCAGAAATCTTGGACCAAGTTCTGCTGAGAGTGCTGCCAGCGGGAAGGCCATCATCACTTGCTGAACCATTGAGATTGATCGAGGCATTGCCGGAAAGGGGCATGGTTAAAGTTTGATCGGGACCCGCATTCACAGTCGGCGCCTGATTCTGCGCGGCGATCGTGACAATCACAGTGTCAAAGCTTGAAGTGAGTCCACAACTGTCGCGAACCCAAAGCCGCACACTATAGGATCCTGCATTTGCAAAAACGTGAGTGATATTGGCTGTGCTAATCCAACTCGTAAATTGTCCATCTCCAAAATTCCACCAATATCCGTTGATATTGTTTTGCGCGTCAGTGGAAGCCGCGCCACTCAAGCTCACGGCAATTCCTGGATTGCCTTGACGATCTGGCCCTGCATTAGGAACTGGAGCCGTGTTCACCGCGCAAGGATTTGCGGAAATTGTGATCAGTGCCGGATCGTTGTGGGAAGCGAGACCGCAATTGTCCCGGACCCAGAGTTTTGCAGTGTAAGTGCCAATACTTGCATAAGTGTGAATCGCCGTCGGACTTGCTTGCCAGCTTGTTTGAGAGCCATCGCCAAAGTTCCAAAGATATTGAGTGATATTGCCATCACTGTCTGTTCCTGAACCCGTGAATGTCATCGCGAGTCCTACGGCCCCACTTCGATCGGAACCTGCGTTAGCAATAGGGCGTTGATTGTTTTGACAATTTTGGGCTTGGAGATTGGGAGTGAATGAGAGGAGTAAAAAAATGAACCCCAAAATCCCGAACGCATGGCCTTCTTCCCGTACCATTGCAGTTACCTTTCTGTCCCCTGTCTAGGACCTCTAGACAGGAGTACTTTCGTAAGAATCGTTGCTATAGCTTGATAGGATATTGCATTTAATTCATGAACGCCTTTCGGGTGGTTTGGGGACAGGGGAAAGTGTGTTTTCTGGAAATTTCTATAAACCCTTGATCTTAATGGGCCTGCGGACATTTTATTTCTGTTCTTTGGGGTGTGATATTCTTAGGATGTCTCAAATTGATCTCCGGGCCGAAAAGCGAAGCAAAATGTTGTACAGAACAAAACAATTGGTCCGGTTGCATAGAGAAAACATTTCTGGGTTGACCCTTCTCGAATTGGTCGCAGGCGTTAGCGTACTCGTCGCCATGGCGGGTATTTCTTTGGAGTTTTTGGATCGCTTCAACCAAGAATCTGCTTATCGAGTGACTATCGAACGCTTGGAAATCATCAAAAAGGCTTTGCACGAATATTCTGCGGACACGGTGGTGAATCGGAGGGGGAATAATGGCAATGAAACAAGCTCTATAGGAGCAGGACGCAATTGGGTGGACATGGAAGATTTAGGAATCATTCATAATGATAGTGTTCCGAATAGCACTCCAATTGGAAACGGAGTGAATCTCCATTCGATCACTGTGGCGAACACGGTCGGAGCAAATTTGAATTCCTATCTCCCTGGATGGGGAAGTTTTGGGGGAAGTCTGCCCGATCCACGTGTACCTGGTTATGAAGTTTATTTTGATGGTTGGGGAAATCCCTTTAGATATCGCAATGCGCTTCCAATGAATTTTGACGTTGTGACAATCGGCAACATTCTTGCCGATGCTCAAGCGACGGCTTATGTCTGGAGTTCAGGTCAGGACGGAACGACTTCGAATTGGACCATTGACTCTAATGGAAGACTCGTGAGAGACGGCAATGGAAACGTAGTGAATCTAAACGACGATATTATCTACACATTAGATTTTTCTGCAGAGTTTGATACTGAAGCCCAACGAAGAGTCGATGAAATCAATGCAGCCCTTCGTCGATATATCTCAGCGGGTAACCCATTGCTAGATGATCCCCCTGCTACTCCTATTGATACATTCTTTTCCTGGATCATTTCGCCCTTGGTCTCTGGGGGTTATCTCCCTAACGACAATCGGTACTTATTCAACCCATGGCGATTCAAGCTTCACGGTGCCCACGTAAGTTATTATGGCGGCCATTCCAGCAACCCCTTGGCTTGTGGAAATGCCAGCTTAGCAGGAAGCTCTCACACCTTCGTAATTGCTGGAGGTCTTTTGCCATGTGCAGAAGTTACATTTCTCAAATCAAGGAGTCCTTAACCTCACTTCCTCATTGAGCGCTTTCATAATCTGAGTAAAAAGGCCACGGACATCCCAATTGACCAATAACCCGGTATCGCCTAATTTTGTAGTCTCCAAAAGCCATTCAATAAGAGGAGGATATGGTTGTGACAGTTGCCCCAGTGCCTTCCCAGGCGCTACCCACTCGAAACCCTATTTTGAAAACTTGGGTTGAGGAAATGTCTCGGCTCACGAAGCCAGATCGCATCGTTTGGTGCGACGGCTCAGAAGCAGAACGAGCACGACTAACAGAAGAGGCCGTGAAAGCCGGTGTCTTGCTGCCGTTAAATCCAAAGAAGCGCCCGAATAGCTATCTGCATCGCTCCAATCCCAACGATGTCGCCCGTGTAGAGCAGCTCACCTTTATTTGCACTCCGACCCAGGAAGAAGCAGGTCCAACCAATCACTGGATGGCACCCGACGAGGCTTACGCAAAATTACGAAAACTCTTCGATGGCTCGATGAAGGGACGCACGATGTATGTGATTCCCTATGTCATGGGCCCAATTGGTTCTCCTTATTCAAAAATCGGTGTCGAGCTGACAGACAGTATTTATGTCGTGCTCAACATGCGAATCATGACTCGCATGGGCAAAGCGGCGCTCGACATGCTGGGCGAGTCCGCGGATTTCAATCGCGGTTTGCACTCGTTGCTCGATTGCCATCCCGATCGACGCTTCATCTGTCACTTCCCGCAAGACAATACGATTTGGTCCATTGGTAGCGGTTACGGTGGCAATGTGTTGCTCGGCAAAAAATGTTTGGCGTTACGCATTGGTTCTTATCTCGGATGGAAAGAAGGCTGGATGGCCGAGCATATGTTGATTCTTGGGGTGGAAAACCCTCAGGGAGAAACCAAATATGTCGCTGCCGCTTTTCCCAGCGCTTGTGGCAAAACAAATTTCGCGATGATGATTCCGCCGAAGGCTTTCAACGGCTGGAAGATTTGGACTGTCGGCGACGATATCGCTTGGATGCGCCCAGGTCCCGATGGACGTCTGTGGGCGATCAATCCCGAAGCGGGATATTTCGGAGTGGCTCCTGGAACGAGTAACAAGTCGAATCCAACCGCGCTAAAAACAGTCGCGAAGGATGCGCTCTTCACTAATGTCGCGCTCACCCCGGATAAAGATGTGTGGTGGGAAGGCATGGATGAACCCGCTCCGGAAGGGACCATCGATTGGGTCGGCAAGCCTTGGATTCCACAAATAGGGCACAAAGCTGCGCACCCCAATAGCCGATTCACTGTTCCTGCCACGAATAATCCAATGCTCTCTCCGCGATCGGAAGATCCAAAGGGGGTTCCGATTTCCGCGATTATTTTTGGTGGACGTCGCGCGGATACCGTGCCTTTGGTTCTGCAATCTTTCAATTGGGAAAGCGGAGTGTATCTCGGTGCCACCATGGGTTCTGAAACCACGGCGGCCGCTGCGGGAAAAGTAGGTATTGTTCGCCGCGATCCGATGGCCATGTTGCCTTTCTGTGGTTACGACATGGGCCACTATCTCAATCATTGGCTCGAGATGGGCAAGCGACTCTCTCAGCCTCCTGCGATTTTCATGGTCAACTGGTTCCGCAAGAGCAAGGACGGTTCCTTCCTATGGCCTGGCTATGGCGAAAACATGCGCGTCCTCAAATGGATGCTCGATCGCATTGCTGGAACAACGAAAGCCGAGCAAAGTGCTTTGGGTTGGATTCCTTCTGAGGGTTCTTTAGAGCTTTCTGGTTTGTCTCTCACTCCAGAGCAAATGCGTGAGGCGACGTATTTTTCTTCGCAAGAATGGAAACGAGAATTGGAATCTCACGAAGAGTTTTTCCGTAGCCTAGGAAATACAATCCCCGCAACTTTTTTTGATTTGAGAAAATCCTTAATTCAAAAGCTGAGCTAGGTTTTTACCAGCGGTGATAGGCGGGATGTCCGGGTTTCACAGCGACAAATACTCCTCGGCAAGTCGCAGTGATTTTTCCTTTTGCTTCGAGAGTGCCTTCGACAACGGCGCGGTCTTCACTGATTTCTGCAATCTTTGCTTTTAGATTTACGGGAACATCGGTTGGCGTGGGGCGGGTGAGTTTGATTGTGTACTCTGCGGTGACCGTGCAAGGAGGAGATTTCTCTCCTCGTTTCAACATCAGATGATAAGCCGCGGTCCAATTGCAATGACAGTCGAGCAATGCGCCGATGATTCCGCCATTCAAAACTCCCGGAAAGGCTTCGTGAAATTTTTCTGGAGTCCAGGTGGCTACAACTTCGTCACCCGCGACCATGCTTTTGATTCGCAAACCTTTTTCATTTGCAGGTCCACAACCGAAGCAGGCATTGTGCGCTGCGTAACGATCTTGAAGTCCGATTTCTGTCATGAGTGCAGCTAGCATACGAATTCTGGTGTTCTTTTCTAGCTTGCTGAGTTAGCTTTCGCGCTTTCAAACAGCTCATGTCGAGCTGTGTTCTTTTGGAAAGTTGCTTAGTCAAAGCCCTAAAAGGGCAAGTCAGAAGGAGAATCAGAATGAAACGTTTCTATCTCTACATGACTACCGGGTTATTCATCGCGGTTTCTTCGTTGATTGCAGGGGAGGGAAGTGGGCCTCCAGCACTACCTGTAAACGGTTTTAGTCCTCGCTATTTGGAAGTCACGCCATTAGCGGGAATCGACCACATTGCTTTGCAGATCACAATTCCAGCTAGCGGCCAAAGTCCCGCATTCAATAAATATGTACAAGCAAACGGCAGTTTAGGAGATCTACCGGTTTATCGAATGCCAGAAGAATGGGCGACCAGCTATCCACATGGTGCAGAGATTTTGCCCAATCGAAACTATGAATTGTCTGCACTGACAAAAGAGGGTGCGATATCGGCGCCTACGAACGCAACGACAAGAATTTGGGGTGATGTTACTGGCAGCGCATCAGTCGTCGATTTGGACGATCTCCTTTTTGTGTTGAATCGTTTCACAAATTCTTGTTCCGGTTGTCCCGATACGCTTCGAGCGGATTTAGTTGGTTGGATGATGATGATGCAACCGAATCCCACTCCTCCGGACGGAAGAATCACGGTGGATGACATACTTGCAGTGCTTGGTGCGTTTATTGGTTACAACCCCTATCCGTAATTTACGATCAGATTTTTGAAACAAACGCAGCGTGCTCTCAAAGCCCGCTGCGTTGTTTTTTGGGGGATGGTTTCTTCACTTCGTTCTCGCTAGCATCTTTCGCTTCGCAAATGTCTTCCAAACGACTCTTCTTAGTTGATGGTTCTGCGCTCGCCTATCGCTCGCATTTTGCCTATGTGCGAAATCCGTTGATGACTTCCACGGGTAAGCCAACGGGTGCGGTGTTCGGTTTTATCCAGGGGATTCTGCGATTGTTGGAGAAGGAAAAACCGGATCATTTGGCGGTCGCCTTCGACACTCCGGAGCCAACCTTCCGGCACAAAAAATTCGAAGCCTACAAGGCGACTCGCGAAAAGATGGACGATGCTTTGGTTTCGCAATTGCCTTGGATCAAGCAGGCGGTGGAGGGCTATCGCATTCCGATTTTGGAAATCCCTGGCTATGAAGCGGATGATTTGATCGGCACCATTGCAAAGGCAGCGGAAAAAGCGGGTTTCGAAGTGCTCATTGTCACCGGCGACAAAGATTTCATGCAGCTCGTCAGTGACAAGGTGAAACTCTACAACATTTTTAAACGCGATAGCGACGAAGCAGAAATTGTTGGCCCGCCCGAGGTCGAGAAGAAATTTGGTGTTTCCCCGGATAAGGTTGTCGAGGTGCTCTCGATTATGGGCGATTCTTCGGACAATGTGCCTGGTATCAAGGGCATTGGAGAAAAGGGCGCCATTGATCTGATTCAAAAATACGGTTCGCTCGAAAATTTAATCACACAGGTTGCCAAGGTCGACAAGCCCCGTTTGCGCAGTTTGGTGCAGGAGCAAACCGAGCAAGCTCGACTTTCTCATGAACTCGTCACGATCGACATCAAATCACCGGTCAAATTTGATCCTGACGATCTCGTCGTGAAAGAGCCGGATCCGGAAAAACTGCGTGCGCTTTTCACCGAGCTTGAGTTTTCTTCCTTATTGAAGAAGTTCTCCGTAGCGAAGAAGGAGCACGGGCAAAAGTACAACATTATTAAAACTCCTGAGGCTTTTGAGGATTTGTTAGAGCAGCTCAAAAAATCCAAGGGCTTTGTACTCGACACGGAGACCACAGGAATTGATCCGCTGCGCGCCGAGCCGGTAGGTCTTTCCTTTGCGATGAAAGAAAAGGAAGCCTTTTATGTGCCGGTGAATCTTTTCCCGCAACTTCTCGAAGGCGGAAAAAAAGAGATTCTTAAAAAACTCAAACCAATTTTAGAAGACGAGTCGATTCCCAAATGGGGACAGAACATCAAATACGATGCGCTCTTGCTCAACATGCAGGGGATTGATGTGAAGCCCATCGCTTTCGACACGATGATTGCGAGTTACTGTATTGCGCCAGCCGGACGTGAGCACAATCTCGATTTCCTTGCCTTGCACTATCTCGATTTCAAAAAGATCCCCACTACGGATTTAATTGGTACGGGTCGCAATCAGATCACCATGGATCAAGTCCCAATCGATCGTGTGGGCGAATACGCTTGCGAAGATGCGGACATGACTTTGCGATTGAAGCCAATTTTTGAAAAGGAATTGAAGGGAAATCACGCGCAGCGACTTTTCACAGAAATCGAAATGCCTCTCGTACCTGTGCTCGCTGCGATGGAACGTCGTGGTGTGAAGATCGACATGGATTTGTTGGGAAAGATGTCGAAGGATCTGGGAAAGAAGGCAGAAAAATTAGCCCAGCAGATTCACGAGATCGCCGGGGAAGAATTCAATATCAACAGCAATCAGCAACTCGGAAAAATCCTTTTTGAGAAGTTAAAAATTCAAGAGCAGGCCAATGTCAAGCGCGTAAAGAAAACCAAGACTGGCTATTCCACCGACGCGGCAACTCTTGAGAATTACGAAGCAGTCCCTGTGATTCAGAAACTTTTGGAATATCGCAGTTACACGAAGCTGAAGAATACCTATCTCGATGCCTTGCCCGAACTGGTGCATCCTAAAACAGGCCGCGTGCATACTTCGTTTAATCAAGCGGTCGCAGCGACGGGACGGCTCTCTTCTACGGATCCCAATTTACAAAACATTCCGATTCGCACAGAAGTCGGCCGCGAGATTCGCCGCGCCTTTGTTGCTGGGGAAAAAGGTTGGTCCATTCTCTCCGCCGATTACAGCCAAATCGAATTGCGACTCGTCGCGCATTTCGCGCAGGACAAACGCTTGATCAGCGCTTTTAAAAACGATCGTGATATCCATCGTGAAACAGCGGCGCTGGTTTTCGATCTCGATCCCAAGGAGGTCACTCCCGATATTCGCGCGCGCGCGAAGGCGATTAATTTCGGCATCATTTATGGAATGGGCCCGCAGCGTCTCGCGAAAGAAACGGGAATGACTCTAGAAGAGGCGAAACGATTTATTGAGACTTATTTCAAAACTTTCCCGCAGGTGCGCAGTTTTCTCGATGGATTGCTCGCGGACGCGATCAAAAACGGCTATGTCGAAACGGTCTACGGTCGCCGTCGCGCTGTACCTGAACTCGAAAGCGAAAATCCCGGCATCCGCGCCGCCGCACAAAACATCGCCGTCAACACACCGATTCAAGGCTCGGCTGCCGATCTCATCAAGCTTGCTATGATTCGTATTCATGCGCGGCTCGCGAAAGAGAAACGCGAAGCAGCGATGCTCTTGCAGGTACATGACGAACTTGTTTTCGAAGTGCCTGAGAAAGAAATTGAGCAGATCAAAAAACTGGTTCGTGAAGAAATGGAAGGTGTTTCCGATCTCGACGTTCCCTTGAAAGTGGAAATGGGTGTTGGTCAAAATTGGCTAGAAGCACATTAGGAGGATTTATGAGCTACGTAGACGGTTTCGTGTTGACGGTTCCAAAGAAGAATTTAAAGGCCTATGCGCGCATCGCAAAGTTGGCAGGGAAAATTTGGCGAGGTCATGGAGCTCTCGACTATCGCGAATGTGTAGGAGATGACATGCAGGTTGAGATGGGAGTTCCTTTTCCTAAACTGGTGAAGCCGAAGAAGGGAGAGGTCGTCCTATTCTCTTATATTGTTTACAAATCCCGAACCCATCGCGATCACGTGAATAAAAAAGTCATGGCAGATCCACGTTTGGTGAAGATGGTGACAGAGCCCATGCCTTTTGATTGCAAACGCATGACCTATGGCGGATTTAAAACCTTGGTCAAGGGTTAAGCAGGAGCGCAGCCAATAGAAGCACAGTCCACGGATATTTTAATTGTTGGTGCCGGCGCCGCAGGTTTGATGGCGGCGCTGAGCGCGCGTGGGGCGCTTGCTCGTGATGGATCGCAGAAGGACATTCCTAAAAACGCTCCGCAAGTTCTCTTATTAGAAGGAGCAACGCAGCTCGGAAGAAAAATCCTGATCTCCGGTGGGGGACGCTGCAATGTCACAAACGAACATGTCAGCGAGAAGGATTTCATTACAGATTCGCCAAATGTGTTGCGTCATGCTTTAACGGAATTTCCTGTCGAAAGTGTGATTCGATTTTTTGAATCACGCGGTTGTGCTTTGAAAAAGGAAGCGTTGGGAAAACTGTTTCCTGTTTCCGATCGTGCGGCGGATGTTTTGGAAGTGTTGCGTCGCGCAGTGGAACTGGCCGGTGTGGATTTGCGTATGGGGCATGAAGTGGTTGAGATTCAGAAGAGCGATCATTCTTGGTCTGTTCTTTGTGGAAACGGTGCTCGTTTCGAAGCCAAGCGTTTGCTCCTGTCTACAGGCGGGAAAAGTATTCCTAAAACGGGGTCGAGAGGATTCGGTTTCGACATTGCTAAACAATTGGGACATGAGCTTGTTCCGACTTATCCGGCCTTGGTTCCTTTGATTTTGAAAAAAGGAAATACCGTCGACGGTTTAGCGGGAGTGACGGTGCCGGCGATTCTTTCTCTAGTTCCTCAAGAAAGCACTCTCGATCAAATTGCTGGTAAGAAGTTTCATCCGATCACTCGCGCCGCAGGAAGTTTGCTGGTCACGCATCGCGGGATTTCTGGTCCAGCGGCTTTGGATGTCAGTGGTCCTTGCGTGCAAGCGCTTGAAACGGGCGAGAAAACAAAATTGCTTGCGGATTTTTGGACTCTCACGAGAGAGGATTCGCCCTATCGACCGTTTCGCGATCTGCCAAAGCCGCCTGGAACTTCGCTTTCGCCGGAACTTAATCTTCGCCCGGTTGATTTTGAAAACTTCCAAAACGAAATTCGCGCTTTGTCCAAACAGCAACCGCGATTGCTTTCCTTATTATCGATACGCCTGCCTCGCCGTTTAGCTGAAGCCTTGATCGCTGCAAAAAAAATCGATGCAAATCAAGCATTAGCAGAACTCTCCACCGAAAAATGGCGCGAACTCTATGAAGCGCTGGTGCATTGCCAACTCAAAGTCGAAGACAGCGAAGGTTTCGAAAAAGCGGAAGTGACACAAGGAGGTGTCGCACTGTCAGAACTCAATCCAAAAACTTTGGAAAGCAAATTGCACTTTGGTCTTTTCTTCTGTGGCGAAGTCGTCAACGTTACCGGCCGTCTTGGGGGCTTCAATTTTCAATGGGCTTGGTCGAGTGGGTACAAGGTGGGATTAGCGATGCTCTAAAGCATGAGCAAAACTGACCATTCTGCGGATCAGAGAGTTGTAGTAAGAGTATGCGCCTGCTCCCATTGTTTGCTCGAGCAATGAATAGAGTTGGTGTTCATGCGGTGGCTGCGCTGGGTTCTGAAAAGGAACTGAGATTCCCAAATTTCTCAATCGAGGCGAGGCAATTAAAACGAGTAGAGATTCTGGAGAAGTAATTCCAGCACGTAGATCAGTAAGTCCACGAATCACGATTTCGCCACCCGGCAGATCTGAAAAATGATCTTCTTGTAGAGATCCCATGTGGATTCACCGCGAACTATCGAGAAATCGATGGACTTTTTGTGCAAAGGCTTGGGCATCAATCGCGGGGTAGCGAATGATGCCGGACTGAATCGCTGCGAATTGTTTTTGAATCTCTTGCGGATCAACCATTTTTTTTTCGATCATGGCTTTGACATCCGCTAAATCCCTTTCATGTCCTCGTTCAATTTTGGATAGAGCCTGAGCATAGAGATCGAAATGATAAAAACTGACTTTGCCAATCACTTCGATCAAAATACTTCGCTTTTGCCAGTCAGGCGGGACAGGGATAAAGTCGTCGGGCGAGGCGATCTCGACATTCAAATCCAATTCGTTCTTCAGCGAAGCAATGGCTTCGAAGGCTCCCGGAGGTTCCGGATCTAGTTTTAGGTCGATATCTATAGTCTGATCGCGAATCCCAAACAGTAAGGCCGTTGCTCCACCAGTGAAATAAACCTTCCCGGGACCCTTTGCCTCGCTGGATAGGCGTTGCATGAAAGTCTTCAGTTTTTCTGGAGTTAGCTTTCGCCTCATCTTCTCACCATAACATGTTCGATTCACGGGGTGTAGGTTTGGGATCGGAGCTTTCTTCTGGGAAAATCTTTCGTTAAGCTCTCCCGCCTCGACAATTTCACAATGGTTTTAAAATTACAAAACGGTGCACAACGAGCGCCACGCGGTAGCACGCTTCACTGCAAAAATTGGCAAACCGAAGCGCCGCTGCGCATGCTGCTCAATAATCTCGATCCCGAAGTCGGCGAAGATCCTGCGAATCTGATTGTTTATGGTGGCTTAGGTAAGGCGGCGCGGAATTGGGATGCCTTTCATCGCATTGTCGCGACTCTGCAGCGACTCGAGCCCGATGAAACCTTGCTCGTGCAATCAGGAAAACCAGTTGGTGTTTTTCGAACGCATACTCACTCGCCGCGTGTGTTGATTGCGAATAGCAACTTGGTACCGCATTGGGCAAATTGGGATGAGTTCCGCCGTCTCGATGCGATGGGGCTCATGATGTACGGGCAGATGACTGCGGGTTCGTGGATTTACATTGGCACACAGGGGATTTTGCAGGGGACTTACGAAACTTTCGCCACCGCAGGAAAAAAACATTTCGGCGGTTCACTGAGCGGGCGATTGGTGGTGACTGGAGGACTCGGCGGCATGGGTGGCGCACAGCCTCTCTCGGCGACAATGAATGACGCAACTTTCTTGGCTGCCGATGTCGATCGCAAGCGGATTGAGAAAAGGCTCGCGACAAAATACTGTGATGTTTTGGAAACCGATCTCAACAAGGCGATAGCACGCGCTCTCGAAGCCAAAGAGAAAAAGCAGGCGATTTCAATTGGCGTTGTCGCGAATCAAGTCGATTTGCTGCACGAGTTGTTGAAGAGAAATATTGTGCCGGATCTTTTGACGGATCAAACCTCGGCACATGATCCGCTGACAGGCTATGTTCCCAATCGAATGACTTTCGAAGCGGCTCTCGAGTTGCGAAAGAAAGACCCCAAACGCTATATCGCCGAGTCCATGCGTACGATGGCGGAACATTGTCAGGCCATGCTCGATTTGCAAAAACGTGGCGCGATTACTTTCGATTATGGCAACAATTTGCGCGGACATGCCCAGCAAGCCGGAATCAAAAACGCTTTTGATTTTCCAGGTTTTGTTCCTGCCTATATTCGTCCACTATTCTGCGAAGGCCGCGGACCTTTCCGCTGGGTCGCTCTCTCAGGCGATCCCGAAGACATTTACAAAACCGACGAAGTCGTGCTGCGCGAATTCGGCAAAAACGAATCGCTCACGCGTTGGATCAAGCTCGCACGCGAACGAGTTCAATTCCAAGGGTTGCCCGCGCGAATCTGCTGGCTCGGCTACGGCGAGCGCGCGCATTTTGGAAAAATCATTAATCAGATGGTCGCGAAGGGGGAGTTGAAAGCGCCTATTGTCATTGGCCGTGATCATCTCGATTGCGGTTCTGTTGCTTCACCCAATCGCGAAACCGAAGCGATGAAAGACGGCTCCGATGCGATTGCCGATTGGCCGCTACTCAACGCCATGCTCAATGTCGCCTCCGGCGCTTCTTGGGTTTCTATTCATCACGGCGGGGGAGTCGGCATGGGCTATGCCATTCACGCCGGCCAAGTCACTGTCTGTGACGGCTCCAAAGAAATGGAAGCGCGCATCGATCGCGTTCTCACTAATGACCCCGGCATCGGTGTCGCCCGGCATGCCGATGCCGGCTATGAAGAAGCCCTCTCCTTTGCGCGATCTAAAGAAATGAACTTAGGAAGATAAGAGAATCTTTGGAAATCAGCGGATACCGACGGCATAAGAAAAATCGAAAGGTTCATGATGGGGGAGAGTTGGTCCGGTTTTTCCTTTCAAGAACTCAGGATTTTTCGCATCGAAGCCTGGACCAAATTTGGCATAGGGGCCAGCAAGTTGGAAGCTAATGGAAGTTTCTTCCATTGAATTTGGAGTCGCGTTGGGATTGTAGAGTTCCCTCATCAAGGGATTCAGTCCATCGAGAGAAGGGAATGCTTCATTGGGGTCGATTAGGCTCTCGCCGAGATTCAGTTCGATTTTTCCATTTCCATTTGGGTCATTGTCTTGACCATAGCCGTTCCACAATGCGTTGCTGGGATAAAGAACGATTGGAGAGTTTGGAGCCTGGTACACTTGAAAGTAGAGCGACTCCCGAGGGAGTTGCTCGATATGCCCGTCAAGAAATGCCACATTGCACCGTCCGCTATGTCGGTTGCTGGCGATGCTGCGAAATCGCTGTTGCACTACTTCAGCGGCATTTGCTCCGTTGAAAGCGATTTGCGCTTTTTCATTGACGATGAGTCCGCCAGCCGCGGGGCCGATGCTTTTTCCAGGAATAGCATCGATCGATCCGTCGCCATCTAAATCTTTCGCCGGCAGGAATGCAGGATCGAGCAAATAACCAAAAGCACCGAGGTTTTGAAGTTTGGGAAGACCGGCATTGAGAGATTGATAGGCTTCACTACCCGTTCCATCGGAGTCCGCTACGACAATGGTCCGATCTGGCCTTGGAATCGCTTTGCTAGAGACCGGATAGTTAACATAGCCCGCGACATCTTTTCCCAACACAACGGATTTAAGATCTGCATTGCCGAGGTATTGATAGTTGTAGCCGTAGGACATGTTGATTCCTGCCATGTCGAACTCTTTTCTTGCGTAGCAACGGAAGGCTTCTGGATATCGCTCTGCTCGATCGCCATCTTGTAAGGCGGAGAACATACTCAAAACCGGTCTAAATGAGTCGGGATTTCCCATGGCACTTTGCGCCTTCGGATCTGCATGCATATAAGATGAGATCGCGTTGTACCAATTAATCATGTTTGTGACTTGTTGAGCTTTTTCTTGATTTAAAACCAGATGCCGACCCGCAGGGTAGTAACCCTTATCCATTTCAAATTGACGAACAGCAATAACTATTTGTCTTAGATTCTGACCGCAGAAAACGTCCATCGATCTAACTGGACCACAATCCATTTTTGGGAATAGTAGCGCGGCTAAGATCAGCAAAATCAACAGAATTGCACAAATGGTAAAAAAGATTTTCCACATACTCAAATTTCAGGATTAAACCTTTACCACTATCGGAACGAATTTGGGATTTCCTTGAATTGTTTATTTTTATATGCTTTCCGCGATAACAAACGCCGCAGAGGTGGTTTGGGTGTGAGTCAGCGCCAAATGCCAGCGAGTGATTTTTTTGCGTTGGGCAATTTGCGCAGCAGTTCCGTGAAGTTGAATGGTTGGTGCTGATTTCGGTTCGCGAATCACTTCGATATCAACCCAACGAACTCCAGCGGCCCAGCCAGTGCCGAGTGCCTTCATCACGGCTTCTTTGGCGGCGAATCGCGCGGCGAAGGACTGGGCGGAGAGAGTGCGGCGCAAGCAATAGTCGCGCTCGGCTTTGGTGAAAACTCTTTCGAGAAAGCGATCCCCACGGGCGACATGCACCTGCGCGACGCGTTCGATCTCGATCATGTCAATGCCAATAGAAACAATCATGGAGTTGGCGCTTTGAAGGGGCCGGCGAGAATCCAAGGTCGATTTTTTAAATACACTTCCACGCGATAGATTTTTTCCGGCTCATCGGAGAGAAACTCTAACCACTGTCCCTCGTTTTGCGCGACGATTTTTCCGTTCTGTAGCAAAACAATGCGGGCGGTTTCAGGGGAAGACACTTTCCATCGCATCTGCGATCCGTCTGGCTCTGCAAACACTGCAAAGCCCGTCGCGTCGCGCAACACATCGAAGGAAATATAGCTTCGTCCCTCGCGCAGCGCAGAGAGAATTTCTTTCTTGTCGAGAGACTTCGCCCAAACATGGGTCGTCACGGTGCGAAATAGTTGCTCGTAGGTTCCGATCGTTCCTCCGAGTGGTCCAAAAATTTTCACATTGGCGTGCGCGTCGTTGCCTGCACAAATGGGGACGGCACGTTCTTCGAGCCAACGATCCCAACGTGAAAGATTCGGCGGATGATATTTCGCAAGAGAGCGAAACACGAGATTGGGTGGCAAGATCAGTGCGCGCAAAATCATCGCGATCGGATTCACGGCCTTTGCCGCCGCATGCACGTTGTAGATTTCAAATCCATCGAAAGGGAAAGAATTTAAATCGCCGCGATACTGTTCCAAGTGTCCAACAAAAACGAGTCCGCCTTGTTCATGCACTGCGCGAGCAATTTCTGCGGAAGAAGCTTTAGGATCGAAATTCTTTTCCGCACCTAAAACCAGCAGCGAACCGCCATCTTTTCTCAGTTCCGCGCCACCGAGAAATAAAGTTCTTCCCCGCATGCCACGAATCGCTTGTTCCACTCCAGGATCCGTAGTTTTGTCGTAGTGATCGGTCATGATGATGAAATCGATCCCGACCGCTTGAGCTGCGGCAACAATTTCCTCTTCGCTGCCATCTGAGTCGTGAGAGTGATGCGAGTGGCAATGAATAATGCCGCGATAGTCGTTGTAGGGAAATGCAGGAGCTTTTTCCGGTCCTCGGGCTTGTGGTGGAGGTCCACCGAAATTAGGCAGTAGCGCGCAGCCGAAAGAAAACAGTGCGAGCAGCAAGACCGTAAGTAGGGAAGTCGATTTCATGTGCCGATGTTATATTGCTCCCTTTTCGGCAATACCAAGATGGAGAGAAAAGTCCTTTCTACAGCTCGTTGGCAATTTCCCGTTCTCTACGAGGACGAGGCCGTGCTTTGTTTGGACAAACCGGCGGGAATTGCCGTGGAAAGTGAGCGCTGGAATAAACAGGCAAGTAATTTGATTGATGAGCTCAAATCCATCGAATCGCTTGCTTATCGCCCACGTCTCGTTCACCGTCTCGATAAAGGAACGAGCGGAGTGATTGCGATCGCCAAAGACCAAGAAGCCGAACGTTCTCTGCGTATGCAATTCGAACACAGAACCGTGAGCAAAGAATATTTCGCTTTGGTCGATGGGGAAGTGCCTGGCGAGGGGGGAGAAATCGATTTGAAAATTGGCCCTGACCCTAAAAAAGAAGGGCGAATGCAAATTGATCGCAAGAACGGTGATGAGGCGTATACGGCCTATCGAGTGCTCGAATGTTTTCGAGGTTTCACCGCTCTTAGCGCCTTTCCAAAAACCGGAAGAACTCATCAAATTCGCGTCCATCTCGCTTCTAGAGGTTTTTCTCTGCTTGTTGATGAGCTTTATGGCAGGCGGAAGTCTTTCTTTCTCTCCGAGTTCAAATTCAACTACCGTTTGGGAAAAGGACAGGTGGAACGACCGTTAATCAGTCGTTTGAGTTTGCACGCCCAAAGCCTTTCTTTTCAAAGCCCTGCGGTGAAGGATCCAGTTGTGGTGCAAGCGCCCTTGGCGCACGATCTTCATTTGGTTTCGGAAAAACTTCGAAAGTTTGCGCCTCTTAACTAGCTGTATTTTAAAGAGTTATGGCTGGTACCGCTCCGCCGTGCTCTGGCTCTCCTCTCAATTTGCAACTTCCTTATTTGCAGCCTTGATATAGGGTTGTATATTTAAATAGAAAATCACTCCGAAAAGAGGGGTTGGAGAGTTCTAAACAGAGGATAGATAGAGATTTCCACATGAAGGATTTGAAAGAGCTTTCGTCGGGTTCCTTTGCCAAGATTGTTTCGAGTTTGAAGAGCAATTCTGGCGTTAAGGCCCTATCCATTCCGGATGCCGCTAAGCGTCTCGAAGTCACTCCGCAGGCAATCTATGACTGGCTCGCCCAGGGCAAGATGCGTCCCGCCACTTTGAGCATTGGAGAAGAAGGCTCCACTGGCAGAGGAATGGTGGTACCCACGGATGCCGAGCTCTTGAAGAAATGGAATGGAGAAACGGCTCCGCCTAGTGTTCCTAACAATCATTCACCAGAGACTGTTTCCCATACACCCCAGGCCCCCCTGGCACCCCCGGCAGCAAAAGAGGAAAAAGCAGCGCCCAGCGAGAAGAGCAAAGAGGAGAAAATTGTCGAGTTGACCGTCGATCGCCGCCGTCCATTTGCGGAAGAAGAGCGAGTCAAGTTGGCAGGAGAATTGGGCTTTCTGCGAGGACGGATTTCTGAGTTAGAAAAAGCCATTGTTTGGGAACGAGATGCGCGTGGAAAAGCCGAACGGGAGATCACGGCTTTGACTCAAGAGAAAGCTCGGTTGGAAGGACAGCTTTCCTTGGCCTCTCGCGTGGAGAAGAGTTTGCAAAAGTATTCAGACCATCTCGAACAAGAACTGAAGAGCGAACGCGAGAGAAGACATCTGTAGCAAACTCGCGAACAGAGAAAAATCCGCATTGAGTTGTAGGGGCGGCGCATGCGCAGCCCCTACACTCCTTGCATGCCTCACCCCTATAGATTCTTGTTCCTTCTCGTTAAACTTCTTCTTCTCAGTTTTTGGAGTTGCCACTCCTAGCGGAGTTTGAAGAGTTTATGAGCGAAGAAGACGTTTCCAATGACAAAACGCTCGGCGATTTTCGCATTTTGCGCGAAATCGGTCGCGGCGGTATGGGTACGGTCTATCTCGCGGAACAAATTTCCCTTCGCCGTACCGTTGCTCTGAAAGTTTTACATCCCGGCGTTTCTCTCAATGCCAATGTCGTGCGCCGTTTTCATCGTGAAGCCGAAGCAGCTGGGCGTTTGCGCCACCCCAATATCGTGCAGGTTTTTGCGGTAGGAGAGCAGGACGGCACTCACTTTTTCGCGATGGAATATGTCCAGGGAGAATCTCTCGATCAAATCGCACGGCGCATGCGCAAAGGTGGAGGAGTTAAGGAACTTTCTTCACATCCTTCTTCTTGGAGCACGGATGAAGAGCTTTCCTTGGAAACGAAGGAAGAGAAAAAAAGAGTTACACAGGAAAGTTTAAGCACAGATGAAGAAGACCGTGGCGATTCCACGGTCAGCGAAACTCAAGAATACATTTTGGACGCTGCTCGATTGATGGCGGAAGTGGCGGATGCTTTGGATTATTCCCATCGCCACGGAATTATCCACCGCGATGTGAAGCCGCATAACATCATCGTCGATCGCGTTGGTCGTCCCTATCTCGTCGATTTTGGTCTCGCTCATACCGAAGGTTCGATGGGCATTACAAAAACGGGAGAAGTTTTTGGAACCCCGACTTATATGAGCCCCGAACAAGTGGCCGGCTCTTTGGCCGATATCGATCACCGTACCGATGTCTATTCGCTGGGCTGCAGTTTCTACGAAATGCTGACTCTCGATCGGCCTTTTGATGGGAAAACGCCGCAAGAGACGGTTCGAAAGATTCTGACTGTGGAGCCTAAGGATCCTAGCAAGCTAAATCCTGCCATTCCCAAGGATCTTGCAACGATTATTTTGAAAAGTTTGGAAAAAGATCCCGACAAGCGTTTTTCCAATTGTGCCTCGCTTCAAGCCGATCTCAAACGCTTCTTAGCCGGTGATCCCATCGAAGCTCGCCCGATTAGTTGGTTAGAGCATAGTTATCGCTATGTATCGCGACGACGAGGCGCGAGTGCAGCAGTCGCCGTGATTGGCGTTCTCTTGATGGTTTTGGTTTATCTCGGAGGCAAAACCAGCACGGCTTCGAGAAGCATGCACAAAGCCGAAGGCGAGATGATGGCCAATCAAGCGCGTACGCTTTATGAATCGGGGCGAATTTTGGAATCCGAGCGGGTGTTGGAACAAGGACTCGATCGCGATCCTCAAAACGCCAAACTGCATTTACTTCGCGGAAAAATTCTCCGCGGTCAGAATAAAATCGACGATGCCTTGGTTGCTTTTGCTCAATCTTCCCGTCTCGATCCCACAGATGCTCAACCATTTATCGAGCGAGCTAATCTCTTTCTCGCGCGCAAGGAATTTCAGGATGCAGCGGATTCTTTTCGCTCCGCCTTAACTCTCGATGATTCGAGTCCGGATCTTCACGATCGATTGGGGGATTGTTTGCGTGAGCTTGGTTCTCGCCAAGAGGCGAATCAAGAATATGAGAAGGCTGAGAGTTTACGCAGCGCTTTAGCAACTCCCTTTTTGAAACAGGGAGAAGTGCTCTGGCAAGAAGCGCTTGCCCTTGGGAGTTCGCGTGGACGCATGCTCGAAGCGGCGAATCAATTTACAAAAGCCATCGAGAGTTATCCCAACGCTTGGGAAGGCTATGCAAGACGAGGGGCGCTTTATCTGGATTTGGGTTTGTTTGCCCAGGCGAAAGCCGATCTCGATACGGCAATTGAAAAAAATCCAAGAAATCCAGATGTTCTCTTAGATCGCGGACGTTTGCGCATTCAGCAAAAAGATTTTGAACAAGCGGAAGCTGATTTCGAAAGAGCTTGGAAGCTAGCGGAAACAGTACGCGAGCCGGCAAATGAGGCGAAAGCCCGTTTGTGGCTTGCTCAACTCGAAGCGAAACGTTTGGAGTGGAAAGAAAGCTTGGAGCATGCAAAAGCTGCGGTGGAATTGGATCGCGGGCAGTTACAAGCGAGGACTCTTTTAGGACTTTGCTATTTCGAATTGAATCAATTGAACGATGCAGAGCGCGAATTCCAATCGATCGTAACGGAAAATCCTCTCGATCAACTTCGAGAAAAATTTGCAAAGATTGTTGAAAAACTGGATCAGCACGATTTTGCTCGCTGGCGGGCTTTGAAAGAACCATCTTTGCAGGCGCTACGCGCGCATATGGCCTTGGCTCTGATCAAGGAGAAACAAGGATTTTGGCTAGATGCTCTCGATCGATTGACGGCTCTGGATAAAGATTTTGGAAATGAAGAAGTGTTGATTCTCTATCACCGAGCTCGTATTGGAATTGGGCGACGTAATGACAAATCCGATCGAGAAGCTGTGGAAAGAATGATCGCCTTTGATCCAGAAAGCGTGCAGGCAAGATTGTTACGTCTTCGAGCCAGGCTCAATGAGCGCGATAGCGAATGGGATTTTTGGAAAGCTCTCGATTTGGATCCGGAATTTACCGTTCAAAATTCTTTGGAGTTTCAGCGAAGCGATCTCAGCACTTTTGCCTCTTTGAAAGAATGCTTGTCTGCGACATTTCAGATTTCTTTAACCGAAGCAAATGCTGCGATTTTTGGGGGCGGTAGACTCAGCAAACATGTTTCTGGAATATTAAAAGAATCGAACTTTTCCAATCTCGAAGAGCGGCAGCGTTTTCTCTCTCCAAAATGGAAAGAAGCGGATCTTTCTCCACGTTTTTCCAATGACAGGGCTGCAGGTATCACGATGATTTTGTCTTCGGAAGAGCGAACTCAGAGCAAGCCTAATACTTGTACTCCAGTCGATATCGATCGATGGATTGCGGAGTTGAGAAGTCCCGCTCCCAAAGTCCGAGAAATGGCAGAAGAGGATTTGGGTAATTGCGGTTGGGATGCGATTGTGAAACTTCGTAGTGAACTGGACGATCCAGAGTTTGAATTGACTGCCAAAACTTTGCTCGAGCGTTTGGAGGAAAAACGAAAACGAGCAGAGTATGAAACTTTATTGGTTTGGTTGTGGAATGAAGAAGCCCCGGAAAAATCAAAAGATCCAATCGCGGAGTTTCAGAAGGAGGCCATTCCCTATCTGTTCGAAGTATTGAATCGCAACCCTGATCGAAAACTAAAGCATATTGCGATCACGAAGTTGATGAATATCTCTTCTCCCGAAGTGGAGCAAGGTTTGCTCAAGCTTTTGTCGAGTACTGAGCCCGTGGTTCGTTTTTATGCTTTGCGTGGAATTGGAGCTTCGCTCGATATCAATACCTTGGCGGGATTGTTTAGAGATAAGACGGCTTCTGTGCGACTCGCGGCCTTGGTTTCTATGCCGGATCCTACAGAAAACAATCGAACGGCTTCTCATCGAATCTTAGGAGAGGCCTTAATGGATGAGATGCCGCTTGTTCGCTGGGTGGCCGCTCGCTGGATTGGCGATCGTGAAGAAAGATTCTTACTGCATTCTTTGCGTAAAGCTTTTCAAGAAGAGACAGATCCCGATGTGCGTCGACAGATGTTTCGCGCTTTGCATCAAATTGGAGATGAAGCGGGAACCATGGGTATTGGGCTCTCTCAATTGTTCAGTCGAAGCTCCACATCAACGGCCGGGCCTGCCGATGCGATTTTGAAAATTTTTAAAGGAAATCGAAATCGTGTTGCTGAAAACGCAAGCGCTGGATTGCTTTGGGATCGACTTGCGAACGCCGGCAATTCTTTGGCTAGAGTTTCTCTGATTCGAAATTGGGGAATTTGTCGCAACGCAGAACATGTCGACATTTTGAATCATGCAGAGCAGAGCGGATCAGAATTGGAAAAGACCGCAGCACTTTGGGCGCTGATTCGTTTGGGATTAAAACCAGCAGATTCTTTTAACAAACTAGTAGAAGAAGATTCGCTGCGCGGTGCTCTCGCACGATCTTTGTTAAAGGACGGGGAGCTTCCTGCTTTGGATTCGAAGTCTAGTTCTCATCAGGGAGGTATTGGGCATTGATGGCGTTTAACGCACTTTTTCTTGCTGCTGGGCTTTTGCTTACACCACAGTCCAGTTCGGAATTGCCTGAAGGGGCGATTGTCTATTTACGTTCTAAAAATGCTTATGAAACTCTTCATGAACAGGCAAGCATACTGCGAGCTGCAGGATTAGCTTCTCTGGCTGAGGGAATTAGCGAGGCCGGGAATTTCGATCACACAGATCCCGCCGAATTAGGATTGAGCAACTCAAGCTTTTTGGGTGGTTCTTTCGGAGACCGTTTGCCAAAGTCGTTGGAAAACTATTTCCTAGGATTTTCTGATTGGGGTCGAGGGAATCAAACTCAAGACACTCGAAAAGCGCTTCAAGCGATTCGCGAAGTGGAATTTGCTATTTATCCAGGCGCTAAGGCGATTCAGATCCTTCAAGGAGAGCTCTCCGTTTGGCTCGAAGTGATTCGTTCTCGTCCGACATGGAAGACAACAGAAAAATGGGGGAGTTTTTCTATCGAACAGAGCAACGATGGGCAGGGGATTTGTTATTTCAGTGTTTCAGGAAGTCGTCTTTATCGCAGCTGGGATTTAGATTTGCTCCGCAACACTCTTGATCGAACACGAACTCCGAGATCTGCCAGCACTCTTTCAGAATCGAATCTTTTTCGCGAGCTCAACAAGCGAGAGATCAAAGAAACCGGTGGATTTTGGGATATCCCATTACTTCGGAAGGAACTTTCACAGCTCGACGTGATGCCTGCCCCGTTACTGGCAGCTTTAGCTGCATTGTTTCAGGACTGCGAAGGGGTGCTTTTCTTCATGGACAATGACGAAGAGTATGGGAAGGCACAATGGATTTTTCTCACTGGCGAGAAAAATATCCTGAAAGCTGTTTTAGGAACTCAAAACGTTAGTGCGGATTTTTTGGATTCCTTTTCCCAAATTCCCGGATTAGGTGTGGCGACTCACTTAGACATCCCACAATTGATGCAGCGGATTTTTCCTAAATTCGAAGGGCAATTTGACTGGAAACAAAGCTATTTAGGGATTGATTCCAAAGATCAACCGGTGCTTTTTGTGTTTCTGCGTGAGCCCGATTCGGTTCAGAGCCTATTGACGATGCTTCCCATGATGGGAGGGATGATTCCTAAGTTAGGAATTCAAGCGAGTGAGGATTCCGGCAGTTCTATGTCCTCCTTCTCCTATGCCGATGAACCACTTTTTTCTGCTTCGGTACAAGGGAAGTACTTGGTCATCGCACCTGGCAGAGTTTTGCAAGATTTGACAGCGAGCAAAACTCAGTCGATTGCAGATACCTTGAAGCCCGAATTGTTCTCACTCTCGAAATGGATTCAACGAGAAGATTTTCTCTTAACGCATATTGGTTTCCTGCCCTTTCCTTTCACGGGAGATATTTGTGTAAATGCTTTCATCGAAAAAACCTTATCTCCTCCCGATGTTTTGTTCCGGGCACAGTTAGGGATCGATGCAGCGAAATGGGTCGCGATTGAAAAGTTTTGGTCAGAGCTAAAAACGGCAAAGCCCAAACTCTCAGAAGCCATCGAGAATTTTCTTTTCCAAAAATTTACTCCGGCACAAGTTCAAGCTGGCGTTGCTTGTCGCTCAGGCATTACGGAACCGATGTTGCTTGCAAATTTTGGGGATCGAATCGAATTTGATTACGAGCTTGGATTTTTATCGTACTTGCGAGGCAATGAGAGGAAAGAAAAGCAAAAATCGTTGGAGCAGTATTGGCAAAAACGTTTACAGGCAAGCAAAGAAAACACGATTGCTGAGCGCAAACCCACTCCTACCTCCTTCGCTTTGCGAATGAATTTGACACCTCTTTATGATGAACTCATCCGCGATCCGGAATTCTATGCAGGCTTCCTACATTCGATGACTCAAAACGGGCATTGGCCTTGGTTTTCTCTGGGAACTGCGATGGAACTCAATAGCTCCGCCCATGCCTTGGGATTCCAGGTGGAGATTCGTTCCAGTATGAGAGTGTTGGCTATGCAATATCTCTCCTGTTTTTTGGATCACTATCGAATTTCTCCGACGGAGCTAGGCGTTGTGCAGAAATTGATGGCGCTAGAAAGCATTCAAAGAATTTCGCGGGAATGGAAACTGATAGATCAGAACACAAATGGAGTTGGTGAATTTGCTCCTTTGAGTGTGTTAGCGGAGAACTGGAAAAAACGCGGCGCTTCAAGCGAAGCGCAATTCCCTTGGCCTGATGCAGATCTGCGACGCGGTGAAATTATCGAGAACGGATATCGCTATCGTTTTCTTCTTTCTGAGAATGTTTCCGAACGCGAGCGGCGTTGGTGTGTCTTTGCAATTCCTGAAGTGGTCGATTTTGACCGGCGCTTGGCTTTTTATATGGATGAGCGAGGAATGCTCTTGGCTGGTTTGCAGCCCAACTCCACTGAAGAATGGATTGCAAAACTGCCCAAGGAGTTGGAGTTTAGCGATATTCAAGACAAGCTCTTGAAGCTGATTCCTGAGGGCTCTCCGATCACTCGCCTGGCTTCAGAAATCGAACCGCCAGATCATCGTCGAGTGTACGAATATTTCTTGCCCTATCTGCCTGCTTACGGGGGACGCTTGCTCCCCGGACCTCAGTAAAGAGAGTCTTTGCCCAAAGCATGGAATTGATCCGCGCTGCCAATCAAGGCCTCGGAGCTACTTTCGCGGAAAGAAGCCACTTCAAATTTAACTCCGCGTTGGCGAAGCACGGGCTGTAACGCGGTGAAATCACCGTCTCCCGTTACGAGAATGAGAGCATCGACTTTCTCGCAAAGAGTGATGGCGTCGATCGCCATTCCCAAATCCCAATCTCCTTTGCGAGTTCCGTCCGCTCTTTCGATTAAGGTTTTGCGCCGCACTTCAAAGCCAGAACTCGTGAGATGTTCGAGGAATCCCACCTGATCGACTCCTTCTCTCTCAATCAGATAGGCGATGGCACGCACAAGTTTGCGTCCCTTCACCGTGTTTTGAATCAGCTTGGAATAAGAAAGATTGCGGCCATGCGATTTGCGAGCCGAGTGATACATGTTCTGTACGTCGACGAGTATTCCCACTCGTTGATCGAGCAACAGTGGGCCCGTTGTTGGTATTTGTGTTTCGGAACGCTCGCTTGTTACTGCGGATGGTGAGGGCCGTCGTTCTGGGCGAGCTTCTCTTGGTGTTTCCTGCCAAGTGTTAGTGGCTGGGGTAGGTGCCTGCACCGTTGCTTTGGGTAGTTCCGCTATTGCAGCTTCTGGAGTTGCAGGGCGATCTCCATTGCCTCGCCTGGTAGTGAATTGTCCTTGTCGTGGCGCTGGTCCTCGCCATCGTGGACTAGGAGCATTCACCTTTCCGGCTTCTATGGGGCGAGTATCAACGCTCGCTTCTTGTCTTGATCGGCGCAACAACATTGCCTTTTCTTGATCTCTTTGCGCTTGCCAATTTGGGTTTTCGTTTTCTGTTTCCGCGTTTGGCGTTTCGTTCACTTCACCAGACGGTGCCGGCGGAGCGGCGTGTTTTTCTGTTACAGGCTCTGGAGTACTTACGGGCTGCGGCACACTCGGAGTCGTGCTCTCTTTTGATTTTGATTCGTCAAATAGACCAGCTCCAAATTGAGATTCTGAGCTCATTGGATTTTTCCTTTGGGGGTGAATAAAAGATGTCAGACGTTCAAATAATTTCTTCATCAATTGATGTAACTTGAGCAAAGATCATAAAGTTATAGGTCAAACTCATCAACCTGGGAAAACCAGGTCTTTGCGATTTCTTTTCAATAACCAGATAAAGAATGGGCAGCCTAAAAAGGCAGTAAATACGCCAACCGGGAGCTCTGTGCCGCTGGTCAGGCTGCGGGAGAGATCATCGCAGAGTACAAGGAAACTCGCTCCGGCGAGTAATGAGGCCGGCAATAGAAACACATTATCGGGACCAAAAGCTAGTCGCAGAGCGTGAGGAACAATGAGTCCAACGAAGCCAATGGGCCCGGCAATCGCAACCGCTGCCCCTGTCACCAAGCTACTTGCCACAAAAAGAATCCAGCGTGTTTTCTTGAGATCGACACCGAGCGATTGAGCTTCTTCTTCTCCAATTGAAAGGAGATTGAGATCGCGTGAGAGAAGCAGCATGGGAAAAATACCTAGTCCAATCAAAATCGCGGCACCGAGTAGCGATTCATAACCCAAGATATCGAGCGAGCCCATCATCCATCTTGTGATTTGAAAGGACTGATAAGGATTCGCGAGATAGTGAAAGAAAAGAATCACAGCAGAGAGGAAAAAATTCACGATGATTCCCGAGAGAATCAAAGTGATTGAGTCGAGTCCGTCACGAGATCGACCCAGCCAGAAAACTAGAAAGGCGCTTCCTGCAGCTCCTAATGCTGCGGCAAAGGAAACGGGCGAAATTCCCCAGAAACTCGCTGAAAAACCAAATTCCAGAGCAATCACGGCACCTAAGCTGGCACCAGAAGAAATGCCTAGAGTAAACGGAGTGGCTAGAAAGTTTCGAAGCAGCGCTTGTAGTACAACTCCCGCAGCAGACAGTGCAGCTCCTACAATTGCAGCTAGTAACACGCGAGGAATTCGCAGTTGAAAAAGAATGGCGGCGTCGCGGTTTTCTTCGATGGACAAACTCGAGTCGAAAACACGTCTCCAATCGATCGAGCTCGAACCAATCCAAGGCGAGAGACAGAGCACAATAGCTAAACCAATTCCAAGAATGCCTAAGTAACTCCAATATTTTGATCTCTTCATGACTTAGGCAAAACGAATCGTTGTCCTTGGCTTTGCAATACCTGAACTGGCGTTGAATAGATTTTTTCAATCAATTCTTCTTGGAGCACATCTTCAGCGCTTCCATCTGCTGCGAGAGCTCCATGATCGAGAAGAAGAATGCGCCGGCAATATTTTGCGGCGAGATTGAGATCGTGAGTGGTGACAATCACGGTCGTGCCGCGTTCATTTCTTTGTTTGAGAATTTCGTAAATGCGTTGTTGTTGGGCGATGTCTAATGCGGAACTGGGTTCGTCAAGAAGTATGGCCGGAGTATCTTGAGCGATCGCGCGAGCGATGATCAAGCGCTGCATTTCACCACCTGAGAGTTCTCCAAAATACCGATCACGAAAACGTAATGTGTCGGTGGCTTCCATCGCTTTTTCTGCGATTTCCAAATCTCGAGCCGACTCAAAACAAAGTCGCTGCAAATGAGGGTGACGTCCCATCAACACAATTTCGAAAGCGGTGAAGGAGAAAGTCATCACCGTCCATTGAGGCACCAAGGCTATTTTCTTAGCACGTTCTAGAGCAGGAAGGCGATGGATTTCTTGGTTCTCGAAAAGCACAGTTCCACTCGACGCTGGTCGAAGTCCAGCGAGAACACGTAACAAAGAAGATTTTCCGGCGCCATTGGGACCTAAGATGCCGACGAATTCGCCGGGTTTGATTTGAAGTGTCAATTCCCGAAGTACGGCAGGGCCGCCATAAGAAAACGAAACTTGATTGAGTTGAAATCCACTCACTTGTTTTGAGGAGAAAACAATTCGGGGTGAAAGATAGAAGCGAAATGTTCAATGATTTGCGGGACGCGAGGACCTGGATAGAGATCAAAGCCTTCAGGCATGATGTGGATGTTGCCCTCACGAACCGCGCGCAAAGTTGGCAGCGCTTTCCAAGCGGCTAATTCCTGTGCGTCATTTCCTCCTTCTGCATATCCATGCACGGAGAAATCAAGAATGTATTGTGGATCGCGAGTGAGAATTTCTTCTTTGCTCATTTTGGGGTAGGCAAGAAGAGCATCTTCAAAAAGATTTTGAGCGCCTGCGAGACGAATCAAATCGTCGATGACGTTTTTGGATCCTACTACTGAAAGATCTAGCACGGTTCCTGATTGACGTTCGAGTACGAGTAAAACCTTAGGGCGTTCACGGTCAGAGAGCTTGGTTTGGATGCTTTTCAGCCGCGTTTGGAAATCTTCACGGAATTTTTTTGCCTCTTCTGTTTTTCCAATCGCGCTACCCACGCGTTCGAAACTCAATTCCACATCTGCCAAGGTATCGCAAGGCACTCTCAATACTCGAATGCCCATTCTTTCTACTTTCCCTGCAATCTCGCCGAGCGCCGCGCTAATGACAAAGAGATCTGGATTTAAAGAAAGAATGCGTTCGTAATTTGGATTGCCAATGCCACCCAGACGCGCGCGAGTTTTTGCTTCAGGTGGGTAATTGCACCATTCGGTGGTTCCCAAAACTCGATTCCCTGCACCCAACACGAAAAGTGTCTCGGTGAGGCTTGGGGTGAAGCTGATGATGCGCTGGGGAATGGTTTGTTCTGCGTGATTCCCCGAAGAGGAATTCGAACAGCTGACAAACAGAGATAGAAAAAATAGTAAGAGCCAACGCATTTTATTTCTGTTGATATCGCCGTGGCGACATTTGGCGAGCATCGAGAATGTCTGTTTTACCGTCGATTAACAAATCCGCAGCAACTCTACCCAGCGCCGGAGAGGCTGTAATGCCATGTCCTCCTAATCCCGCTGTCCAGAAAAGTCCGGGGAGTTTGCTGTCTTCTCCCACGATAAAAAGATGATCAGGAGTCAAATTTCTCTGTCCTGCCCAAACGTGAATGGGAGACGCGTTTTCCACTTTTGGAATCAGTCGCGAAGCTTTCTCCGCGACTTCGAGAAGTTTCTCCGGATCTACTGGAGTGTTGCAAGGCGGCAATTCTTCTTCATCACAAGGACTCATCAACAAACCGCCTGACTCTGGGCGAAAATAGAAACCTTCTTGGATATTCCAACTGAAAGGCCAATTGCGATCGACCCAAGGCAAAGCTTCCGTCACCATGAGATGACGACGGCAAGCTCGAATCGGAGCGCTGGTGCCAGCATTTGCGACAAGCTGTGAAGCCCAGGCGCCAGCGGCATTGACTACCCATTCCGCTTCAATCGTTCCTTGATCTGTTTGCACTCCTACAGCGCGTCCGTTTTTCGTGAGAATCGACTGTACTTCGACCTGAGTGCGGATTTGAGCGCCTTTTTGCCGAGCGATTTCTAAATAGCCTTGCAGCAAAGAATGAATATCGAGAGTCCCGTCACTCGGGCACCAAAACGCCGCCTCAAAAGTGCTTTCTTCCAGAATCGGAATGCGTCGCTTGGCTTCTTTGGGTGTGACCTCAATGACTTCGAGGCCTATTCTTTGGAACATAGGGGTACAAGCGCGCATTTTCTGCAGACTTTGTTTCGAGGCGAGTACTAAAGATCCCGTTCGTTGAAAGTCGAGAGGAAAGGGAAAATCAGACGGTGGATCTGTGAAAAAACGCATGCTTTCGACGGCTAAACGGCAGTTGATTTCCTCGGGGACGTTTTGGCGCATCATCGCTGCGTTGCGTCCTGAAGAATGAGTTCCAGGCAGCAATTCCTTTTCGAGCAGAATGACATCGTGCCGGCCTCGGCGAGCGAGCGCATAGGCGACAGTCGCCCCGGCAATTCCTGCTCCGATAATGACGATTTGAGTTTTCTCAGGCATATTGAAGTCGGCAGTTTACCAAAAAGAGGATGGATGGGGTCAGGCTTCGACATTCGACATTTTGTAGG
>CAZMYG010000008.1:0-36418 GCA_964570465.1 uncultured Planctomycetales bacterium | reverse complement strand
GCTACTACCACATGCGAGCGAGACAGTACGAGCCGCGCACAGGGCGATTCACTTCGAGAGATCCGCTGGGCTATGTCGATGGGCCGAATCCTTATACCTACTGCAATTCGGATCCGTTGAATTGGATTGATCCTTTTGGGTTGGCGAAGAATCAAGGAGATCAGAATAACGGTCTAACTCCGAAACCTAGGAGAAAACCCCGTCGACCAACGCCCTGGACCAAGGATGATTGGATTCCGAGCTTGCGACATCCTGGAAGAAAGATCTACTTAAGTGACACCAGAGCGGTGCTGGAAGAAAACACGGGCCTGAATCCGAGCATGCCGTACACGCTTCCTCCTTGGGTGGGTCCTGCCGTGGATATTGGAAGTGGGTTTTTCCCTGGAGTTGGAGAGTACCAGGATCTCAACACCATTTTTGGAAGTGAGTCCACGTTGTTGGACCGAGGGATTGGCTCGGGGAGTCTTCTTCTTAGCCTTGTCACCGGTGGATTCGGACCAAATCTTGGTTCAGCTGGCAAGCAGCTTGGGAAGGAGCTTGCGGACGATGCGGCCAAGCAGGCGGGGAAGCATGGGGATGATTTGGCGAAACTGGGAAAGAAATGCGGTCAAGATTTGCCAGACGACTTGCAAAACACATTAAACCGGATCAAGTCTGGAGAAAAATTTCCACACCGCAATGATGGATCTATCTTCCAAAATCGCCCAATACCAGGCCTAAACAAGCCAGGACTTCCAGAAAAACCTCCTGGTTACTATCGTGAGTATGTGCACCCCACCTCAGGTGTTCCGGGTCCTGGTCCGCGCCGAATAGTCGTTGGGCAGGGTGGCGAAAAATATTATACGCCGGATCATTATCAGACATTTATTCCGTTGCCATGAGGATGTGTTTATGAGCAAGGTAGCCTTTTTTGACTTTTCAAACTCCCCATCGTTTGGTGTGAATGCATTCGTTGTAAAAATCCCGGTTGGGCTGGCCAGCTCCGAAGCTCTGCTCCACGCTCTGTATGAGAAGGCGCGGTTGCCGAATTACTTTGGCTTTAATTGGGATGCTTTATCTGACTGTTTGCGAGATCTTCATTGGATCGAGAAACACGACATTGTTTTGTTACACGCTGACCTTCCTGCTCTACCGTCCGCTGATCTTCGCACATACCTTGATGTTTTGGCGGAATGTGTTGCAAGCTGGAGGCCAGGTGAAGAGCATTCACTAAGGGTAGTTTTTCCAACTAATGCATTGGATCAAGTTATTAAAGTGTGCGAAGGGGACATTCCCTGAAACAGCTCGATTCCCAGTAAGTTTGGTGGATTAAAGTAGTTGAGATGGCGGATTTTGAAGTAGGGGACGGCTATAACCGCGCGTGTCAATCAAGATTTCCAGAAGGGGCCGAATTTATAAAGAGCTATCTCTGGGAAAGATTCTTTTCCCTGACGGGGTTTCGCTCCGAGGGGTCCCCGTCGGGGAAAAGAATCTTTCCCTTTACAAATCTCGCGTGCTGTACAGACAGCTATTCGCACCGGTACAACTGTGCAGAAAACAATTCGCGAGAGACGAGGCCCATTCATTGCCACGGCGCGCGCTGATCGCTCAGACCGCCACGTCCCATACTCGGGCCACTCGTTTCTCAAAAAAGCACGACGAGAAAAAAAAGAATCCTTTTAGGCCGCTTTCACTCGATGCCAACGCATTAAGCGAAGCCAGCAAATTTCTGCTAATTTTCTAGCCACCGCCACTCGCGCGATCTGTTTACTCGATCGCTTGCGGATGCGGATATAGAAGTTTTTGAGCGCTTGATCCTCTCGGATGATCTTGATCGCCGCTTGCAAGAGAATCCATCGCAGCCAAGGAGAGCCTTGCTTTGTAATGTGGCCATAGTGAGAGCTCTCTCCCGATTGTTTCACTCGTGCCGTGAGTCCACTGTAGCAGCCAACTTGGCGGCCATCTCGAAATCGCCAAGGTTCTCCAATTTCACCCACAATCAAGAGAGCCGAATACAAACCGATCCCGTGTAAGACCGTGAGTGCTTGCGCTTGAGGGAACTGTGCCGCTCTTTGCTCGATTCGCTGATCCAAGAGAGCAATTTGCTCTTGGAAATGACTCATCCGTGCCCAGAGCTCTGCTCGCATGATTTGGTCAAGATCTTTCAGTGCCAGAGCATCGATCAAATTGCGGCCCTTTTTTCCAAACACTTTGGAATAGGGAAACTCCACATTGTAGCGCCACAGTAGATGCTTCATTTCCGTTTGCGCTTGGCCCAAGCGGCGGGCCAAATGGACACGACGTCGGGTCAACTCGCGCAACTCCTGATAAGCCATGGGCGGCACGTAGGCTTTGGGAATCAAATCGGCTCGTAGAAGTTTTGCCAAAATAGCGGCATCGAGTTTGTCCGTTTTCGCTCGTGCCGTCACGATCGAGCGCAACTGCAGTGGATGAGCCAAAACAATTTCTCCCAGAGAAGAGAGTCGATCGTAGAGCCAGCGATAGCTCGATGAGGCTTCAATCACAGCGCGAAAGGGGACTAAGTTTTCAAAGAACGAAACGATTTCTTCGGTGCGGTAACAAGAAAACGTTCTGGCCTTTCCCAGCGGACCATTTTCATTCTCAAGATAGAGTACGCTTTCCTAAATCAATACCGACGTAGTGCATGAGGACCTCCTTGTTCTTAAGGGTTGATGAACGGAACACAAACTCATCGTACCCCTAGCCGGGAACCTCATGCACGCGCGGTTATTGTTTCATTGCCTGAAACAGCTCGATTCTCGGTAAGTTTGGTGGATTCAAGTAGTTTGAGAGAGTGGAGTTTTTAGAGATTTTCTTAGAACGTTCTTGAGTCCGGAGTTTCCCGAATCACGTCGCATCATGTCGTTTTCTTTGCCCAATAGAGTGAAAAGGGATGGCCCCTACGGAAACTTCAAAATTTTCTGTTGAGGGCCAACGACGACAATGGTCGTGTTCTCATCGACTGCATCACTGGCATCAGGAAAACGGTAATTTTGTTTGCCGGCGTACTCGTACTTGAATGCGACTACGGCGAGTCCGTACTTTTTGCGAATTCCTAATTGATCGAGAGTCTTTCCCCAGAACTCTTTGGGGGCGATCACTTCGGCGACGGCGAAGTCTTCAGAAATCGGGAGGAATGCTCCAAAGTTCGGACGAGAGACAGAACGAGCGACGCGGCGGGCGGATTCTTTCTCGGGTTCGACAGCTTCTGTAGCGCCGACCAAGCGAAGTATCTCGGCATGTTCGCGGGAGTAGGCGAGTGCGACGATGCGGGGAATCATTTTGTTGTGATAGTAGTGGGCGAGCAGCACGTTCAAGAAGGGATTGTCTTTGCCGCCGCAGTCGATGATGACGACTTGAATTCCTTCTGGGATTACTTTTTCCAGTGCGTTGAGATTTTGCACGTCGACTACAGCCGAGATCGCAGCGCGATCGCGTACGCGCTCGACTTTTTGTTTATCCATGTCGAGCACGGCGATTTCGGCGCCGATTTCATGCAACTCATCCACGACGCCAGCGCCAAATTTTCCCAAGCCAACAACAAGAATCGCAACCATATTCACCCCACCATTAAATCTTCCTCAGGATAACTGAAACCTGTTTCTTCCGAGCCTTCACTCCAGACCATAGTCAAGCTGAGCGGACCGATTCGGCCCAAGATCATCCCGAAACAGAGAAGAACCTTGCTCGCCCAAGTTAGAGTTCCAGTAATTCCCATGCTCAAGCCAACCGTTGCACAAGCGGAGACCGTTTCAAAGCCAATCGCAAGCAGGCTTGGATGCGTTTGAGGGTTTAAGAGCGACTCGCAAAGAAGAATTCCACCGGTTAATAACCCTACCGCAAAAAAAGAAATCAGACTGACATAGACCGCTTTGAGCACGCTCGATTGTGGGATCACTCGTCGGAAGAGCACGACATCGTTTCGCCCCCGAAGTCTGGAACTAATCACGGCGAGCAGAATCGCGGCGGTTGTAATTTTGATTCCGCCTGCCGTGGATCCAGATCCCGCGCCGATGAACATCCAAAGTATGGCGACGAAACAACTAATCTCTCGAGCTTGGCTCCAGTCGATTGTGTTGAAGCCCGCAGTTCGCGTCATAGTCGTTTGAAATAAAGAAACCGTGATGGATTCTACCCAGGGAATTTCTTGAAGAGTCTGTTTTTGTTCGAGTACGAAAAATAGAATGCTCCCTCCTGCGAGGAGGAGAATTGTGCCAATCAACATCACCTTGCTTTGTAAGGAAAAGTAGTATTTCTGTCGCTTAAAGAACCGAAAGAAGCGTTTTCCTAATTCGAAATGAACGAAGTAGCCCAGTCCTCCAAAGATCACGAGAAGAATCAAAATGAGGTTGGTCCAGTAATCGTCACGGAAGGAAATCATATTGTCGGAAAACAGAGCGAATCCTGCATTGCAAAACGCAGAGCAAGCGTGAAACAGGGCGTTAAAGAAAGTGTCAGGTGGAGGATTGGGGAGGCGAATCCAATGGAAATACAGCCAAAGCGTGCCGATTCCCTGGACGATGAAAGCAAAGCTTCCCACTTTCCATCCGAGCCAACGCACATGGCCTCCTAGTCCTTGATGAAAGGTGTCTCCGACATTGGCTAAGAGTCCTAGCGACGCTCGTTGTGGCGCAAAGGACAGCAACAGAGTCGCCAAAGCCATCGTTCCCAGTCCGCCAATTTCGATCAGCAGCAGAAGGACGATTTTTCCAAAATCGCTTAACGTGTTGGAATGATCGAACGGTGAAAGTCCCGTGACGCAGACCGCAGAAGTTGCGGTAAAAAAACAATCCACGAGCGATGCGCTTTCTCCTTTCCAACAAAAAGGTTGGAGAAAAATCAGAGTGCCGTAAGCAATGACGAGCAAGTAGCTCAACACCAGTTTTTGGGAAATGCTACGCTGCGTCCACCAAGTCGAAAGCCGGGATGCTTGCTTTGCTTTCTTTGGTGGGGGATTCATTCCATTTAGCCAGTCTTTGCTTGCTCTACGATCAAGGTCTGCGTTGGATAAGCAAACTCAATCCCTTCTTTTTCAAATCGCTGGATGATGGCGAGATTGATGGCATGCCCTAGATCCATGCTCAAGCGAAGCTCTGGGCTTTTGACCCAATAGACGAGTTCGAAATCCAAAGAAGAGGATCCCAGGTTTTTGAGGTGAGCGCGTTCGAAACGGGCTTCTTTGTGCAAGCCTACGATGTCTTCGAACATTTTGGGAACTGCAGCAAGCTTTGCGGAGGGAGTTTGATAAATGACTCCAACGCTTCTCACGACGCGTCGTTCGTACATGCGTTTGTAGTTGCGAATGGGATTCTTGAGCAAGTCCGTGTTGGAAAAAATCAGCAACTCGCCATTGGCGCTTCGAATCCGAGTCGTTTTAAGACCGATATACTCCACCTTTCCCGATTGTTCTCCGACTTGAATATCCTCTCCCACAGTAAATGGCTTATCCGCTGCAATCGTGATCGAGGCGAATAGATCTCCAAGAATGCTTTGTGCGGCGAGCGCGATCGCCAAGCCACCAATTCCCAATCCCGCAATCAGAGTCCCTACGTTGATTCCGAGGCTTTGCAAGATCAGCAGCACGCCAAGAGCAATGACAATCACTCGCAATCCAATACGTACCAGAGGAACGAGATGATCGTCGGCTTGGCTCTCCGTTTTCTCCGCCATCTTCTTGAGTTGATCGGAGATCCCTTCGGAAAGCCGGTAAAGCCCCCAAACGATGCCGATCATTGCTAACGTTCCAAAGCCGACATCGGCGATGCGATTGAGTTTTACAAAAAGCAGTAGATGAAATGTCGAGGCGAGGAAACCTGAGACGACGAGTAGAGCCAGTGGCTTTGACAGCGCTTCGAAGGCCACGTCGTCCCAATTCGTTTTTGTCTTTGAAACCAAGCGTCGCAGAGGGTGATCGATGACGAGGCGAGCGAGTCCTCCAAGAAGCCAAGCGACAAAGAGAAGTAGAAAGAGGCCAGTAATCTGCCAGAGCTTCACTCCCAGGACTGGGATTTCGTATTGAAATCTCTTTGGGAGATTGTCGAAGACGAAATCGACTAGAGGAGGAAATTCCTCTCCATAGAGTTCGGGAATTGCAGCGACGGTCTCGGAAGAGAAAAGCCAGAGATTCTCTGCCTTTGTGAGGTAGATGCGTTTGAGTTCTTCGCTGCTGTCGGAAAGCCAGAAACGAGTTTGCTCGCTTTTTGGGTCGACGTAATCTGCTGTATCCGGCGCCGATTTTGGGTTGACGTAAATTCCCTTCGCGTCGAGCCAACGCTTCAATTGAATCGCGAGCTCTATGCCTTGGCTGTGATCTTCCAAATGCGAAAGGTCCAGGCATTGCGCGGCGAGTTCCGGTTTCCACTGTGCAGGTTTTTCTTGTAGCCACCAGTAATAAGTCGTCAGAGTTTGTCGCGGGGTGTTGCGATTTGTCTGAGCGCTCAGAGCGGCAGGATCCTGCGCAAGCGCGACGAGTAAGTTCAATATGAGAAGGGGGAAAGCAAACATTGCAGATTTCTACTGAATTCCCTAGCCTTTCGCAATCATGGCTCGTCCACGAGTGTCCGCTGCCGGAGGATTCCCTGCGATTGCTTACGTTTTTAAAAAAGGACGTGAAGCAGGAGGATTGCTCAAGTTCTATCGCAAGATGCGAGAGAAAAACGCCTGCAAAACCTGTGCGTTGGGAATGGGAGGACAACTTGGGGGAATGGTGAACGAAGCGGGGCATTTCCCCGAGGTTTGCAAAAAATCAGTACAGGCTCAGGCCGGCGATATGGCGGGCGTCATCTCCGAAGAGTTCCTCAAGAAAAACTCGATTGCCGATTTATCGCGACTCGATTCTGCAGATCTAGAAAAACTAGGGCGAATTGCTTTTCCGATTTGTGCGGATCCCGGTGACAGTCATTTTCGCCGTATTTCCTGGGACGAGGCTCTCGATCGAACGGCGAAGGCTTTTCGCGAAACTTCTCCCGAACAGGTTTTCTTTTACTCTTCAGGCCGTTCTTCCAACGAAGCGGCCTTCTTGATGCAACTCGTGGCGCGCGCCTACGGAACGGCGAATATCAATAATTGCTCCTATTATTGTCATCAGGCTTCTGGCGTTGCTCTCACTCAGATTTATGGTTCGGGCACAGCTTCGATCGATCTCGAGGACTTGGCCAAAGCCGATCTCGCTCTAGTTGCGGGAGCGAATCCGGCGAGCAATCACCCGCGTTTGATTACTTTGCTCATGCATTTGCGCCGTCGTGGCGGCAAGGTCATTGTTATTAACCCGCTCAAAGAGTTGGGGCTCACCCGTTTTCGAGTTCCTTCGGATTGGCGCAGTTTGCTATTTGGCTCGAAAATTTCTGATATCTATATCCAACCGCATATTGGTTCGGACATTGCTCTCTATAAAGCGCTATTGAAAGGGGTTTTGGAGCGAGCTGGAGTCGACCGCGAGTTCATTCAGGCGAATACAGTTGGTTGGAGCGAGTTAGAAAAAGATATTCAGCAATCTTCTTGGGAATCTTTGCTCACAGAATGTGGCGTCTCGAGAGAAGAAATAGACGAGATCGTAAACGCCTTACTCGCAGCGAAACGCGGCATTTTTCTTTGGGCCATGGGTCTCACTCATCACGAATCCGGGGTCGACAATATTTTGGCTCTTGCCAATCTCGCTTTATCACGTGGTTGGCTTGGGCGTGAAGGTGCCGGATTACTGCCGATTCGCGGGCATTCCAATGTGCAGGGCGTGGGTTCGATGGGTGTAGCGCCAGCTTTAAAGCAGGCCTTCGCAGAAAAAATGTCTGCCCTTTATGGAATTCATCCCGTTGCTGAAGCTGGGTTTGATACTTTCGCTTCGATGCGAGCGGCCGAGTCGGGGCGTATTCGCGCCGCTTTCCTATTAGGAGGGAATCTTTTCTCTTCGAATCCAGATCGAAAATGGGCAGGCGCTGCATTAGAGAAAATCCCGTTCACGGTATATCTCTCAACGAAACTGAACGAAGGACATATTCACGGGCGAGGAAAAAGCTGCGTCATCTTGCCCGTGCTCGCACGCGATGAAGAATCGCAAGCGACGACTCAAGAGTCCATGTTCAATTATGTTCGTCTCTCGCAGGGCGGAGAGCCGTTGGTGCCAGGCGAGATGCGCTCGGAAGTCGAGATACTCGCTGCGTTTGCAGAGAGGGTGTTGCCCAAGGGTCGATTCGATTGGAGCGGGCTTCGTTCGCATCGCGAATTGCGTAAACAAATTGCGCAAGTCGTTCCGGGTTTTCAGGAACTAGGAAACATGGACGACACGCAAAAAGAGTTTTCGATTACAGGGCGTGTGTTTCACGAACCTAAATTTGCTACGAAGGATGGCAAGGCGCGATTTCACGTAACCGCATTGTCTGCTTTTAAAACAGATCCTGCCGAATTCCGGCTCATGACTTTGCGTTCCGAGGGGCAATTCAACACGGTTGTTTATGAACGCGAGGATCTCTATCGTGGCAACAAGCATCGCAACGTCGTCATGCTTTCGCAGCAAGACGCTACTCGGCTCCAACTGACAGAAGGCAGCCGCGTGCGAGTGAAAACTGAAATTGGTTCGATGGAAGTGCAAGCGGCGATTGTGGAGATCCGTCCGGGAAATTTAGCGATGTATTATCCCGAGGCAAATGCGCTTGTGCCTGGGAGAATAGATCCGCAGTCGAAAACGCCGGCCTTTAAATCTGTTCGAGCGAGAATCGAGAAGTGCTGATGAAGATAAAAGTTTTTTTGTTTTGTCTGTTATTGGTATTTGTTTCGCTCTCTTGCTCCGAAGAAAAACAGCAGAGTTCACAAACAGTTCTGCGTATTGGGCATTTCCCAAATGTGACTCACGCTCATGGTTTGATCGCACACAATCTCACCCGCCAGCAAAAAGGATGGTTTGAAGAGCGCCTGGGCAAGGATGTCAAAATCGAATGGTTTACTTTCAATGCCGGGCCCAGCGCGATGGAGGCGATTTTTGCAGACACCCTCGATTTGAGTTATGTGGGTCCTAACCCTGCGATTAACGCGCATGCAAAATCCAAAGGAGAAGAGATTCGCGTGATTGCCGGGGCAACTTTGGGAGGTGCGGCGCTAGTGGTGCCAGGAGATGGGCGAATTAAAACGCCCGCTGATTTCAAAGGAAAAAAACTAGCCACTCCGCAGTTAGGAAACACCCAGGATGTCGCTGCCCGTGCCTGGCTCACAGATCAAAAATTCAAAGTAACTCAGACCGGTGGCGATGTGTTCGTAGTTCCGACTCACAATCCAGATCAGTTAACCTTATTTCAAAATGGAGATATCGATGCGGTGTGGACTGTAGAGCCTTGGGTTTCGCGTTTAGAGCTAGAAGCCAAAGGAAGTATTTTCCTGCAAGAGGAAGATGCCTTGACCACGATTTTGGTTTCGAGCAAAGCTTTCCTTCGCGCAAAACCAGAATTGGCCAAGAAAGTTTTACAAGCTCATCAAGAACTCACGAATTGGATTAATACTCATCCAGAAGAAGCAAAAAAAATCTTGAGGGAAGAAATTGCCTTGGAAACCACTCGACCCATATCGCCTGAACTTTTAGATCGCTGCTGGCCAAGAATGAAATTCCAATCCGAAATTACTCTCGAACCTTTTCAGAAGTTTTTAGCTGCTGCACAAAAAACTGGATTCTTAGGGGAAGTCAGCGATTTGTCGCGTTTAGTCGAATTGCCTCAATGACCTTACCGAAAGAATACGTAGAGTCAGGCGCTGAAAAACTCAGCCTAGAAGCCGTTAGCAAGTCTTATCACACGCCGCGTTCGACGATTCACGCTCTGGACAATGTGAGCTTCCAAGTAGCGGAAGCGGAGTTTGTTTGCATTGTGGGTCCTAGTGGTTGCGGGAAATCAACCATTCTCAATCTGATCGCAGGACTCGATTTCCCAGACAGCGGAGGCGTGCTCGTTGACGGAAAACCGGTTACAGGACCAGGGCGCGAACGCATGGTGATGTTTCAAGAACCGGCCCTGTTTCCATGGCTCGATGTGATGGGCAATGTCCTGTTCGGTTTGAAACTGAAACCGGGTTTGACGAATGAAAGTCGTCGCGAAGTAGCTACTTATTATTTGCAACTTGTCGGACTTCAAAATTTCATGCACGCCAGCATTCACGAGCTTTCCGGTGGAATGAAACAGAGAGCGGCTTTGGCGCGATCTCTAGCTCCCAACCCACGGATTCTGATGATGGACGAACCCTTTGCTGCTTTAGATGCACTTACGGCAGAGCAGCTTTATGGAGACATTCAAAGGATTTGGCAGGCGCGGCGCAAAACGATTGTCTTTATTACTCACAATGTGAGAGAGGCTGTTTGTCTAGGCGATCGAGTCATTCTTCTTTCTGCTTCGCCCGGCAGAAAACAAAAAGAATTTGTCATCAATCTCCCACGTCCTCGTGAGCCTAACAGTGTTGAAGTCGCAAAATATTCCCAGGAAATTACTCAGGCTCTTCGAGACGGAGGTAATTCATGAACGGGAAAAAGAGAAATCTCACTCGTGTTTTGATTTGCGTTCTTTTTTTTGCCGTGTTGATTGGAGTTTGGCAGGCGTTGGTAAGCTCTGGGCGATGGTCGGAGGTATTAGTTCCTTCACCGTTGAGCGTAGGGGAATATCTCTGGCAGGCTGTATTGGATGGCACTTTACTCCAAGCTTGTTTGGTCACAGCAAAACGTTTGCTGCTGGGTTATTTCATTGGCGTTGTCATTGGAATGCCGCTGGGATTTCTCACGGCTCGCATACAGGGATTTTCTGACACCTTGGGAGTTGTGGCGTTAGGAATGCAAACTCTGCCCAGTGTGTGTTGGGTGCCGCTGGCACTACTTTGGTTTGGTCAAAGCGAAGCTGCGATGCTTTTTGTCGTGGTTATGGGAACTCTTTGGGCGATTCTCATCGCGACGGATCATGGAATTCGCTCTGTTCCACCGATCTACGCGCGTGCCGCGCGAACCATGGGTTCGAAACGTCTGCATATTCTTTTCTTTGTGATCTTCCCAGCATCCTTGCCATTCATCCTTTCTGGAATGAAACAAGGTTGGGCTTTCGCTTGGCGTTCCTTAATGGCAGCGGAAATCTATGTCACGATTCTCACGGGCTTTGGGCTCGGACATCTTTTGCACTATGGACGCGAGTTGCACGCGATGAATCAGGTGGTGGGCATCATGCTCGTCATCGTTCTCGTGGGTTTGCTCGCAGACAAACTGATCTTTTCCCCCGCCGAGAAATTCCTGCATCGGCGTTGGGGGACGAATAGCTAGGCGCTCTCTCCACAACTGAGGAGTTCGTTGCTATCTTGTTTCTCCATTTATGAGTAGCACCCTCATCGCAAAAGACACAAAGAAGCTCTGTCTCGTGACATTCGGCTGTCAAATGAACAAACTCGATTCCGAGTTGATTCAGGGCCGTTTCAAGGAGGCAGGCTATGGATTTACCGAGAGTTATGAAGACGCCTCGGTAATTCTATTTAATACCTGCTCCGTTCGCGGGCATGCCGAGGACAAGGTCTATTCCCGAGTGGGTGCGCTCAAACCTTTGAAAAAAGATCGCCCGGAATTGGTGATTGGAATCGCCGGTTGTATGGCGCAACGGGAAGGCGAAGAAGTTTTCGATCGTTCTTCGGCGATTGATATTGTCTGTGGAACGCGTGAGTTTGGCCGCCTTCCCGAACTCGTTGAAGAATTCCGCGAAAATAAAAAACGTATTCTT
Source organism: uncultured Planctomycetales bacterium (assembly GCA_964570465.1). Taxonomy (GTDB): domain Bacteria; phylum Planctomycetota; class UBA1135; order UBA1135; family CAZMYG01; genus CAZMYG01. The sequence goes on along the minus strand of CAZMYG010000008.1, from coordinate 24,698 downwards.
GCCACGTCTGAAAATCTCGAAGTGCGCATTGATCGCGATCCTCGTGTTCGTCCGACACCGGCTCATGCCTATATCGTCGCCATGCGCGGCTGCGATATGACTTGCACTTTCTGCATCGTTCCCACAGTACGCGGTCCGGTTCGCAGCCGTCCGATGGAAGAGATTTTGGAAGAAGCGCGAAGTCTGGCGGCGGACGGGGTGAAAGAAATCACCTTGCTCGGTCAGACTGTCGATGCCTATGGCTATGACTTACCAGGAAAGGTTCGGCTCTCGACTCTTCTTTATCAGTTGGCAGAAATCGAAGGCGTCACGCGTATCAGTTTGATTACTCTGCATTCTTCTTATGTCGGTGACGATTTCATCGAGGCGATGGCAAATATCCCCAAGATGAAGAAGTTTTTGCCTCTACCCGCACAATCTGGTTCCGAGCAAATGCTCAAGGCCATGAAACGCGGTTACAACCTCGATCGCTATCGAGAGAAAATTGCGAAACTGCGAGCGGCGGTTCCCGGGATCGAATTTTCTAGCGATTGGATTGTGGGTTTCCCTGGAGAAACCGACCAAGACTTTGAAGATACGCTGTCCTTCCTCAAAGAAATTGACTTTCTACATAGTTTTGTTTTCCAGTTTTCACCACGCCCCGGTACTGTCGCGGCCGAAATGATGACTGACGACATTCCTGCGGAAGTGAAAAGCGAACGCAATCAGCGATTGCTCGATTTGCAGGAACAGGTTTCTCTCGGCCGCTATGTGGCTCAAATCGGCAAAACTTTCGAGGTCATGGTTGAGGGAGAGCACCCACGCTTCCCCGGTCTTTGGTTTGGGCGCAGTCAATATAATCACTATGTCTATTTCAAAGGCAGTGGCTTTAAGCCTGGCGATCTCGTGAAAGTCAAAATCGAATCCGCCACTGCTCATAATGTTTCTGGTTTGGTCTGTTGATGGATCGCACTCTCGAATTCGCTCCGTTCTTTCGCAAGGCCTTTGCATTGGCAGAACAGGGCAAAGGAGAAGTCGAGCCGAATCCGTTAGTCGGGGCCTTGGTTCTCGAAGGGGGCAAGGTAATTGGGCGAGGTTATCACCATTATTATGGTGGCGATCACGCCGAGATTGAGGCTCTCAAAGAAGCCAACGGTCGCGGCGATACTTTGCTTGTTACTTTAGAGCCCTGCTCTACCCAAGGAAAAACTCCTCCCTGTGTATGGAAAATAGTCGATTCCAAAATTCGCCGCATTGTCGTTGGATCTTTAGATCCTTTTCCACAGCATCAGGGAGTTGGTTTACAGGTTTTGAAGAATTCAAACCGCGAAGTCATTCAAGTCAATTTCCAACTCGAATGGGAAAAACAGAATCGTTCCTTTTTGCGTTTTCTCAAACATCAACGTCCTTGGGTGATTGCGAAATGGGCGATGACCATGGATGGGAAAATCGCGAGCCATAGCGGCGATTCGAAATGGGTGAGCTCGAGTCATTCGAAGGAAGAAGTTTGGCAATTGCGTGGGCGTTGCGAGGCGGTGGTTGTAGGAGTGGGCACTGTGTTGGCCGACGATCCTTTACTGACTCCGCATAATCATCCCAATCTCGGCAAACCACCTTTGCGAGTCGTTTTTGATTCCATGTTGCGCACTCCGGTGAATTCCAAGCTTGTCGCAGGTAAAGAAGGGAAGACGATTTTCTTTGCCTCTTCGAAGGCGGCGAAAGTACGAGAGAAAAATTTGATTGATGCCGGTTGTGAAGTGATTCGAATCGGTAAGGACGGGAAACGTCCGGCAATTCGCGAAGCGCTAGCAGAGTTATGGGCTCGAGGAGTTCGTCGCATTCTTCTCGAAGGTGGAAGCAAATTAAACGGTGCCTTTTTCGAGGAAGACTGCATCGATCAAGTGATTTGCTATATCGCTCCAAAATTAATTGGTGGAGATAAAGCGTTGAGTCCGATCGCAGGGAAGGGAATCGAAAAAATGGAAAAGTCGCTGAATCTGTATCACTGGAATTTCCAGGCGAGCGGTGACGACTTGAAAATGGTAGGTTTTATTTAATGGAGCTCAAAGAACATCTTCAGGCCATGCGCGAGGCGCGAGAGCTGATCTCGGGAATTGCGCGAACCACTCCTGTTTTGCACGCGCGCACCTTTTCGGAAATGACTCAATCGCAGATTCATTTGAAGCTCGAGAATTTGCAACGAACAGGTTCTTTCAAAATTCGCGGGGCCTATACCAAGATCGAACGCACAAGAAAACAAAATCCGCAGGCGTTGGCGAATGGCGTGATTACTGCTTCTGCTGGCAATCATGCGCAAGGTGTGGCTCTAGCTGCCGCGCACGCCAAAGTGTCCGCGACGATTGTGATGTCGGAGTCAGCGCCTTTGGCGAAAGTCGAGGCGACGCGTCGTTATGGTGCGAGTGTGATTCTGAAAGGTCACAGCTATGACGATGCCTATGAATATGCCCAGAAGCTAGGCAAAGAAAATCAGCAATTCTTCGTTCACCCCTTCGACGATCTCGATGTGATTCACGGCCAAGGCACTTCTGGTCTTGAGCTTGCCGAGCAGGTGCCAACGCCGGATGTCGTGATTGTGCCGATTGGCGGTGGAGGATTTATCAGCGGAGTTGCGTTGGCGCTGAAGGCCTTGTCGCCCAAGACGAGAGTGATTGGCGTGCAAGCCTCAACAATGAATCCGATGGAGCTTTCTTTCCGTCAGAAGAAACGAGTCGTTTTGAAATCGGGCTACACCATGGCTGAGGGTATTGGCGTGAAGCAGCCTGGAGAGAAAACTTGGGAAATCATTCGCCAATATGTTGACGATGTCGTTTCCGTGCCGGATGAAGAGATTGCGAGCGCGATTGCGTTGCTGCTCGAGCGGGCGAAAGTTGTCGCGGAGGGTGCTGGCGCTGCTTCTCTCGCCGCTGCTTTGTACGGACATGTGCCAGGAATTGAAGGCAAGCAAGTTGTTTGCATGGTCTCCGGTGGCAACATTGATATTTCGCTATTCCGTGAATTGACGGATCCACAGCGAGGCCGTCCTGGTGCGCCGCATTCCCATATCAATCTCATTCTGCAAGTGACTTCGAAGTCGCCTTTGGCGAATGGTGGCGTTGTTCAGGGCTAGCTCTCTATTCAAGTATCTGTTTCGTCTGTAATATTTAGGAAATTGCTTCTTGGGGAGTTTTCTAAATGAGGTCTTTTTCAACGTTTTGGTGTTTGCTCTTGCTCTCAAACGCTGTTTTTGCGCAGCAAATCTATTGGACTGATGTCACGGCGAGAAAAATTCAGCGGGCGAATATAGACGGATCTGGAGTAGAGGATTTAGTCGTCGTTCCTGAGACGGGAATTGTTTTCCCTAGTGGAGTCGCACTCGATTCAAGCAGCGGGAAAATGTATTGGACTGATAGTGGCACAGACAAAATTCATCGTGCTAATTTCGACGGTTCTCAAATCCAAGATCTGCTCGCTTTGCCCAATTCTTTAAATCCACGCAGCCCTGTTTTCGATTCCGTTTCTGGAAAACTGTATTGGCTCTATGTCGATAGCAATGGCCCCGATTCCATTCGCAGAATCAATCTAGACGGTTCGGGATTGTTCACAATTGTCGGCGGTTTTTCTGCGCTTCGATCGATGGCAATCGATTTTGCTGGCGGGAAAATTTATTTAGCTAATGCCAGTCAAATTCAGCGAGTCAATCTCGACGGCAGTGGCGTTGAAACTCTGATTGCAAATGGACTTGGGGAACCCAATGGACTTTGCCTCGATTTAATTGCGGGGAAAATTTATTGGACCGATGCCGCCGCCGCGAAAATTCAGCGCGCGAATCTCAACGGCACAAATGTCGAGAACTTGATCACTAGTGGTTTAAGTATTCCAGACGGTCTCGCTCTCGATCTCTCTCAAGGAAAGATGTATTGGGCGAATGCGGGCTTGCACAAAATTCAGCGAGCCAATCTCAGTGGTTCTCAAGTCGAAGATGTCGTAAGCAATCTGCAGTCACCGCGAGCGATTGCTTTGGATTTAATTCCCAGAATTGTTTCCAGTGTGCCACCCAATTGCGCGATTGATGCGCGTGAACCGCATTCCATTCAAAATTCCAAGCTTCGTTCTGGTTGGCAGTCGCTGGATTTGAATTTTTCTTTCGCCGCAAATTCGATTGCCCTCTCTGATTTTTCTTTGAATGAATTTGGCGGCGATGGAATCGCTCCAACAATCCAATCTTTCGAAATGATTTCCTCGAGTTCTTTGCGGCTCAGTTTTTCAGAAACGATTCAAGCTGGAGCTTGGACTTGTCTGACTCATCTCCCCAGCAACACAGAAATCTGCCTCGCTGCTTTGCCCGCTGACGTCAATGCCGATCGCTTTGCTACGCCCGTAGACATTCTTCAACTGATCAATCAACTCAACGGCGTCATCAATCCGCCTCTTCCAATTCATCAAACCGATATCAATCGTTCCGCACTCCCCGAACCTTCCGACATTCTCCGCGAAATTGATTTGCTCAACGGCGCGGGCGAATTCACTCCTTGGAACGGAGCTACTTTGTCTATTTGCCCCGGAAGTTGAATTCAGTTTCATCCTCGCTAAGATCCCAGCCCATCGACTGCTTTTGAACAACTTGGAGGGCTGGGCATGAAGGCATTCACATCAAGCGTTTCATTTCTCTTTCTTTTTCTCGTCAGTTTGAATTCAACACTCTTAGCCCAAGACCAAAAAATCTATTGGGCGAAAGAGGGCAAAATTAAACGAGCGAACCTAGACGGCTCTAATCAGGAAGTTTTGCTAGAGGCTCTCTTTCAATCTCCACAGGATATTGAATTTGAGTCTGGCGAAGCAAAGCTTTATTGGTGCGATGCGGAGCAAGGAACGGTTCAACGTTCAAATCTCGATGGCAGCGAATTCGAAACTCTTTTTCAGTCAGAGTCTACTGATGCGTATCGAATGGCCGTAAACGGGATTACGAGAAAAATTTACTGGGTTGATGCTTATGGATATGGCATCTATGAACATTTGATAGATGGAGGGGACGGCATATTGATCGCTAGTGTCGCTAAATTTGGCAGCAATATTTTAGATTTTGAAATTCATCCTTCCTGTGATGGTACAGGATGCCTATTTTGGATTGAGCAAGGTTACGACGAAAGCTTTGATCCTTATTACTCCTTGATCAAAATGAGTCTGAATAATTTTGAAATTCAGGCTATTTATAGCGATTCCTTCCCAATTGCAGATCTCTCCATTGATCGCTATTTCAACCGAATCTATTTTGCCTCGGTTATCGGTTCGTGGACTGCGCCTAGTACCACCCAAATCTACAGCATGGAATTTGATGGCAGCGATTTGCAGGTGGAATTTCAATTAACTGGTGCCATTTCAGTTATCGAAGTCGACGGTGCTGTTCAAAAAATTTACTGGCTTGATTCAGTAGGCAATGTTTTGCGAGCAAACTTTGATGGAAGCGGGCAAGAAGTCATCTTGTATGGAGAGCAATTACTAGGTAGCACGAATCTTGTCGTGGACTCAGCCAATTCAAAGATTTATTCCGTAAATCCAACCCAAAGGAAAATAAAGGTTTCAGATATTGGCGGCTTTACGGAGGATCTCCTTACGACACCAATAATTGATCCTGAAACAGTGGCAGTAGATTCTTCGAATCGAAGGATGTATTGGACCGATAGGGTCACGAGAAATATTTACAGAGCTCGTTTAGATGGAACAGAGATTCAATCTATTTATGTCATGCCCTCTAATTACTATTCTGACAAATTAGGTTGGCTTGTAATCAATCCAGCAGAATCCAAGCTCTATTGGTCAGAAGTCCGGGGTTACGAAGACGAGTTTCGATTGCAGAAGGCAGATCTCGATGGACTAAATTCCACTAATCTGGCTCTCATTGAAGCTTCAGGTATTACTCACTATGCGGGCCCTTTTGCCTTGGATATTCATTCAGGCAAGATTTATTGGAGTTTCTCAAAAAGACCCTTTGAGGGGGCACCATATGCTGAAATTCTACGGTTGAACTTGGACGGCTCCGGAGCTGAAGTTTTTCGCTCGATTCCTTTGCCTAGCTACGGAATTTCTTATGGAGTAGGCATTGCGGTCGATCCCTATGAAGGATGGGTTTATTATGAGAATCCCGTTTCGCCTCGAAGGATTGAGAGAATCCGTACGGACGGCTCTGAATTGGAAATAATCCTCCAGGTGCAGGCTTATTTCTTAATGTTAGATTCCTCGCAAAAAAAAATATATTGGTCAAATTACGAGGGAGTTCGGAGATTAGATCTTGGTGTTGGGGGAACTATGCAAGCGATTGTGGATGGGGAATTTCCTAAGTCCATCGCGCTGGATCAATTCCCCTCAATTGTTTCCAGTCAGCCACCGAGTTGTTCCATTGATGCGAGGCAATTACATCACATGGAGAATGAAGCGATACGATATGGTTTAACTCAACTAGAGTTGCAATATAGTTCACCAATACCTGCGCTCTCGCCAATTGATTTTACTTTGTCTCAATTTGGATCGAACCAACTTGCTCCGGTTATTCAATCCGTGCAAGCCGTGGGAGAAAACTCTGTGCGTTTGAATTTTTCTCATGCGTTGCAGCCTGGCTCATGGACTTGTGTGACGAGCAACAATGGTGGTGGAAAAGTTTGCTTGGGTTATTTGCCCGGTGATATCAACGCAGATGCTCAGGTAAATCCAAGCGACATTCTCTACTTAATTGACAATCTCAACGGTGTAGTCCAACCAGCATCCCCAATTTGGCAAACGGATATCAATCGCTCGGGATCTGCTGAGCCTTCGGACATTTTGCGTTTGATCGATTTGCTAAACGGTGCAGGAGCATTCATTCCTTGGAATGGAGCTTCGTTGCCAGCTTGTCCTGGAAGCTAATTCGTTTTTTTCAACTCAACTAGCTTGGAGGCGCTTGCATGAAACGATTGGCATTTTGTACAGCCTTTCTCTGGATGTTTTTCACATCGACAAATTCAATACTTTGGGCACAGGGCCAAGGTCTTTATTGGGGTTATGGAGGGAAAATCAAAAGGATGAATCCAGATGGATCCGACGTTTCCATTGTCCTTGAGCCTATCTTCAAATGGCCGCATGACATCCGATTCGAATCTGGAGAGGGGAAACTTTATTGGTGCAATTCAGGAGGCCCTGCGATTCAGCGTTCGAATCCGGATGGAACAAACTTCGAAGAAATTTATAAGAATCCTAATATCTATCCCTATAGCATCGCCATTCATCCAATTACGGGAAAGATTTTCTGGTTAGGAAGCGACGGTGGGCTTTATGAGTTTTCGTTGGATGAAGGAAGCAATGAGTTACGGGGAAATTTCAATCCGAATTGGTATTGTTATCAACCAGAGTTTGATATCGAGATTGATCCTTCATGTGGTGAGTCAGGATGCCTTTTTTGGGCAGCGTTAATTTGCAATGACGATAACTTTTACTTTACTAGTACTTTGTACAAGACCAATCTGAACGATTTCCATTCTGAAGCAATCTGCTCCTTCCCTTTTCCAATTTTAGATATCTCAATCGATCTTATTTTCCACCGGGTCTATTTTGTGGTGTTCGGTTGGGATGGGGTCGTTTGGCTCTATAGCATGGAGCTCGATGGTAGCGATTTGCGAACGGAATTTTCGATCCCAGGAGGAACCTATAGCATTTACGTCGATGGTTTGGCTCAAAAGATCTATTGGCTCTCCTACGATGAAACCGTTTTTCGAGCAAATTTTGATGGCAGTCTTCAGGAACAAGTTTTGATGAATGAGGAATTGCAAGGGGCATCCAACTTTGTAGTGCGGCCTGAGGAATCAAAAATCTACTTTGCAAATGCGGGCGAATCGAAAATACAGTTTACGAACCTTTCTTTGGGCACTACTCAAACAATTCTGGATCCCCTTTTCGTGAACCCTGCCAACGTTGCTATTGATCCGATTCACCAAAAAATGTACTGGACTGATAATGAGAGGAAATCAATTTTTCGAGCTAATTTAGATGGGACGGAAGTGGAGTCTATCTATACATTGCCAAGCTCAAACCATCCCCTCACTCCATTTTTTGAACACATAGCGTTCAGTTTGTCGGAATCCAAAATTTATTGGTCGGAATGTCACAGCGACAATCAAAACTACAAGCTCCGAAAAGCAGGTTTGGATGGATCAAATCCAGTAACCGTAACGGAGATAGGCTTTCCGCCCGAGAATCCTTCAACCCTTTTTAGGCGTTCTGGCCCTATCGCCTTCGATACTTCCTCCGGGAAGCTCTATTGGTCTATTTCATCTCGCCCCTATTCGAATCCTGCATCAGCTCCCGCCTCGGGAGAGATTCTTCGCTTGAATCCTGATGGTAGCGAGTTGGAAACCTTTCTTTCGTTTACTTGGGAAGGCCCGATCGAGTCGAATGGGATTGCAATCGCCGTCGATTCAGAGCAAGGTTGGATTTACTACCAGAATCCCGACCCCTTGATGCGAAGGATTGAGAGGAGGGGAGTGAATGGAATAGGTGTGCAACTGGTTACCCCAGCTAACGCCCATTTTCTAGAGCTGGACCTCTTGGAGCAAAGAATCTACTGGTTGGACGAACTTGGTTCGATTCGTAGGAAAAGTTTAGGGACAGGCGGTATTGTTCAAGAACTCTATGACGGTGACCGTCCATCTTCGATTGCATTTCTTCAATTCCCTTCCATTGTTTCTAGTAATCCACCAAGTTGTTCCATTGATGCAAGACAAACGAATCATATGGAGGACGAGATGATCCGCTATGGATGGGTTCAGCTTGATCTTCAGTATGCTTGGGCCGTTCCGGTGCTTTCACCAATAGATTTTTCAATTTCTCAATTTGGATCGAGCCAAATTGCACCGACAATCCAAAGCGTGCAACCGGTAGAAGAAAATACTGTGCGATTGAATTTTTCTCATGCGCTACAACCCGGGGCTTGGACCTGTATTACCAGTCATTACGGTAGTGGTGAAATCTGCCTAGGTTATTTGCCAGGCGATATCAACGCCGATGGCCAGGTGAATCCAAGTGACATCCTCTACTTGATTGACAATCTCAACGGAGTTGTCCAGCCATCTTCCCCAATTTGGCAAACGGATATCAATCGCTCGGGATCTGCGGAGCCTTCAGACATTTTGCGTTTGATCGATCTGCTCAACGGTGCGGGCGCATTCATTCCCTGGAATGGAGCTTCGCTGCCAGCTTGCCCGAATTGAGTTCGCGGCAGAAATTTTTGAGTTGGGTCTCTCTTTCAATTCCCAAGCGGCGAATTGTGAAGGCCGTTTTGTTGTGATTGAGTGGTTCGTCAAGATCGGTGAACGCGCGGCATTTTTCTCCATCGGGAGTTCCGGGAATGGGTGCAAAATCCGAGAGCATGATGCGCACGCCTTGTTCTTGTACATATTCCATCGAGGCTTCAATGTTTTGGTTTTCTGAATCGGGATGGCCAATGATGAGATAGGCGCTGATCTGCGAAGCTCCCGCTTCGCGAAGGTTTGCGACAGCTTCTGCAAACTCTTCGCTATAAACCTTGCCTCCGGTTTTGCGCTGCCAGGCATAGTCAGCACTTTCAAAGCCCAAGAAAAAAGTTTTGAAGCCGGCACGAACCATCAACTGTGCAATCTCTTTGCTGATGAATCGCGCATTGAGAGCGTTGGGGCAGTGAAAAGAAACCTGAATCTTCTCTCGTAATACATTTTCCAAAAACGGAATGAGGATTTCGTTGGGTTTGAAAAGCAAGGCGTCGTCATAAAAAGCGATGTTCTGCGCGCCGAGTTTCACTAGAAAGCGCAGTTCTTCGAGACATTTTTCTGTCGGTCGGCCGATGAATTGAGGATAGATCAGAGGAACGGAGCAATAGCTACAGCGAAACGGACAACCGTCGGCGAGTTTTAGAATTCCGACTCCACGAGTTTGTCCTTCCCAGAAAGGAAGTTCATTCGAGGGAGTGAGATTGAGAAAGGACCAAAGTTTTTCGAGATCCGTGCCTTCTAAAACAAAATCAACACCCAAAGAGTTTGCATGGCTGGGGCAAATGCTTGCGTAGACTCCGCCGAGAACAATTTTGGCTTGCGGTTGTAACTCACGTAAATCTTCAATGGCTTCTTTTACGCCGAGCACCCAATAAGTCATCACCGTTTGAATAAATGCGATATCAAAGTTTTGTTCCAGCAGCAGCGCGCGAAACTCTTCCCGGTCAGCACCAAAACGTCGGAAATATCTTGGGATATCGCGGAAGACGGAGGGTTTCGTGACCACTTCTTCCCGGAACTTTCCTCGTCCCCAACGATCCGGATTTTCTGCGCGTAAATAATCAAAGACTTGGATTTCTGCGCTCCGACGAAGTTTTCCTGCGACTCGGAGCATGCCATAAGGGCGAAGCCAAAAATCGTAAGCAGTGAAATCGTAAATCGATGGGTTTACACAAAGAACGCGCATCGAGCTGATTATGGAGTAGCTCGGTGTATTGCGAAAGGAGAGGGGGCAGCGCAAATTCGCTCTGCTGTGCCTAGCTCTATTGCCTACGCCGCCCCCAAGGAGAAAAACAGCAAATCTAGTAGCTCTAGTTTCCGCCGCGTCTAGGAGAATCTAAAAATTCAATCGTTCCGGTGTCGAGATCGTAGCGAGCGCCAACTACACGCAGTTTTCCAGATTCCACCATTTCAGAAAGAATTGGTTTCATTTCGCTTAACTGCTCGACCACCATTTGCACTTGAGCACGCACGGCATTGTCGAGAGCATCGCCGGGCATTTTCTTTGCTTTCTCAACGGCCGGAGCGATGGATTTGGTTAAAGCGCCAATATGTCCAGGCATCTCTCCCCCTTCTAAAGCAGCCTTTACAGCGCCGCATCGTTCATGACCTAAAACCACAACCAAAGGCGCATGAAGATGTTCTGCTGCATATTCAATGCTTCCAATCAGAGGTGCATCGAGCACTTCGCCGGCAACACGCACAACGAAGAGATCTCCCAGGCCTTGGTCAAAGACAAGTTCTGGGGGAACTCTCGAATCCGCGCAGCCGACAATAATCGCGAAAGGGGTTTGTCCTTGTGCGACTTCAACTCGTCTTTGCAGTGAAAAATTGGGGTGAGTATTTTTTCCCGTTACATAACGAAGATTTCCCTCTTTGAGATTCTTTAACGCGGTGTCGGGATTTGGAGCCGTCTTCACGTCAAGGGGTTGAGAGAACGCCAGAAACGGGATTGGCAAGAATGCCAAGACAATAAACAAACTAATTTTCTTCACAAAACTCCTCCTTAAAATTTGATGTGCCGTCTTAAAATTTTTACGAAACAGAAATCGATCGCGCCTTTATCGGCATTTCTTTTAAAATCCTTTTCTTCCACGGAGAAAAAAAATGAAAAATTCAAAGAGCAAGGCGATTGCGGGAATGCGTGACGAAGCGGTGAAGGGAAAAACCGGGAAAAATTGGGCAGAATGGCTCCGTGTTTTGGACAAGGCTGGCTGCAAGAAAATGGCGCATAAGGAGATCGCGCTGTTTTTACATGAGAAACACAAATTGCCTGGCTGGTGGTGTCAGATGGTTGCCGTGGGTTATGAGCAGGAAAGAGGGCTGCGAGTCAAGAATCAATCCTGCATGGGGGATTTCCAGGTTTCGAATTCCAAGACAGTTCCAGTTTCTGTGCGAGATTTATTCGAAGCTTGGGAAAATCCCAAAAGACGCGCGGGGTGGTTAGCGGACCCTAATTTTGTCATTCGCAAGGCGACTCGTCCCAAATCCATGCGCATCACTTGGATTGATGGCAAGACTCACGTCGACGCGAATTTCTATGCGAAGGGTTCTGAGAAAAGCTTTGTTGCTGTGCAGCATCGAAAACTCGCCGACGCGAAAAGTGTTAATAAGATGCGCAAGTATTGGACAAACGCGCTTGCGAAGCTCGACGCAAAACTAAGAGTTTGAAGCGGCTCCAATCAACTTATAAAGAACGCGCGCCCCTACATTCGCATTCCAATCTTTTCCCCAGTCGGCAGATTTGGTGAGAGGGCTTGGTGCGACTTCATTCAAATCGAATCCGACAATACGCCGTTTCATGCGAATCAAGCTGCGCAGCAATTCGAGTAGCTCGTTCAAAGAAAGCCCTCCAGGTACAGGAGTGCCCGTGTCTGGGCATAGTGCAGGATCGAAACCATCAATATCCAAGCTGATATAAACCAAGGGAGGCAATTTCGAGACAATCTCCGCGCAGAGCGTTTTCCACGGAGTTCCCGAGAGTTTTTTCTCTTGGAGTTGAGCATCAAAAAAGGTGTGTATCGCAGTTTCACCTAGTTGTTTTGGTCGGCGGGTGATTTGAAATTCCTCTTCACTGAAATCGCGAATCCCCACTTGCACGAGCGAAGCGAGACCTTTTGAAGCGCCGATTTTGAAAACAACATTGTGCATGATGCTGGCATGACTCCACTCAAAGCCTTCGTAGGCGGGACGCAAATCCGCGTGAGCATCAATGTGTAGAATGCCAAGGCCTGGGAATTTTTCTGCATAGGCCGCAATCGCGCCAAAAGGAGTGGAATGATCTCCGCCAAGAACGACAGGAGTTTTTCCTTTGGAGAGAAATTCTCGTGTTGTCTGTTCAACCAAAGAATTCATCGCTGCGCTGCGTCGATTGACTTCGGCGAGTGCTTTTTTCAGTTTTGGTTTTCTATCGATCTCGCCACCCGCTTTGATAATCGGCGCCGCAAGCCGTCGCGCCTGGCTGTTTAGAGCCGCGATTTTTCGTGGAGTTGAGTGAGTTAAAGGAAGCAAATAAACGCCTTGTTCATAAGGACGACCAAAGTCCAGATCGTAGAGATCCACTTGATAGCTGGCTTCTAGTACGGCAGCAGGCCCATTGCTTGTACCGTGGCGATAGCTTGTCGTCGCATCGAAAGGGACGGGAATCACGACAAATCGACTCTCGGCAAGACTGAATGGCAAACCAAAAATACCTGAGGCGATGGAAGCGGCGTTGGGATCAAAGTTCATCGAAGGAGAATAGCAAGCGTAGCGAGCGCCGCAAGATCTGGGATTAATTTAGGAAAAGACTCTGGCCAATTAAGGCGCAGGCGATTCCTAGTCCCGCTCCGACCAGCACATCGCTTGGGAAGTGAACGCGGAGATAAACTCGCGAGAGTCCGACGAGACTTGCCCAGAAAAATAGGGGAATCGTCAATGCGGGGAAGAATGAACTCAGCAATGTTGCCATGATGAAAGCGGCTGCAGTGTGTCCGGAAGGAAAGCTAAATTTGTCTGGGACAGCGATTGCTTGCTCGACTCCTTCTAAAACTTCAAAAGGGCGATTTCTTCGGACCAGATTTTTCAATGCCCAATAGCAAGGAAGCTCAATCGAGAAGGCGATAAGCCCAGAGTATAGGAAGGGAAGCGCTGAATTAGGAGCGAGCCAGAATAAAAACCCTGCGAGTACTGGATAGAGATAGCCATCAGCGCTGCGAGAAAGCCAAAAGAAGAAATGCCGAAGCATTCGCTTTTCTGGGGATTCGACGAGGCGTAGAAGCAGTCGTGTGTCCCAGCTCGCGAAACTTGTGATCAAAGACTTCATGAATCTGCTCTAAGTATCGGATGTAGATGTGTGGATTTGGTGAAAACGGCGCAAGTCCTGGGTTAAGAGGCAATTTTATTTGAAATATCCTAAATCGTGCCTTTCCTGTGAATTAACCACTAGATTTAGGGGGCCATAAGCGAGGCTAATTTGACCTTTGCCTAAACTGGGGTATGCTTGCCCGCAGATTCCAAGGGGAGTTGGGATCTGTGCAACAAGGGCACATACCACATCAGGGAGAGGCACATGAAACCGGGGCATTATTACCGGAACATTTCCGGTTTACCTAAATCCTTTCATTTCAAGGCATTCCAAAAAGTTTCTAAAAATTTAGATTTTTCATGTCCCCAGAAGCGGTTGACCGCGATCTATCCATTGCTTTTTAGGAAATCGCAGATTTGCTTTTCCTGGGAAGCCTTGAAAATCTGGGTCTTGAAAGGATTGCACATGAAGCAAGCGCAACTTCGAATCGTTCTGGCAATGGGCTTAGCCTTGTTGCCTGCCTGTTTCCTTAAAGGAGACGATGGTTCCTCAACTCCAGCTGAAGCTTCGTTAGGAGCGAAGGGCTCTTTCAATGACGATGACATTCGTCACTTGCTTACACGCACGCATTTCGGCGTGAGGCTTTCGGAGTTTGACGAGGTGAAAAGTCTGGGCGTGAGACGTTATGTCGATTCAATGCTTGCTTTTGATCCACTAGGATCCACGGTCGCTGAGCAAAATGCGGAACTGTTGTTGCGCAACAATTCGGATCCATCAGGTCTCGAAGGGAAATTTCCAGGCGCCAATCAAATTGCTCGATGGTGGATTTCGCTCATGATCAATAGCGAAAACCCCTTCCAGGAAGTATTAGCCATGTTTTGGCACGATCACTTTGCAACATCTTCGATCGTTCTCGATGGGAGCAGTCGTTACTGGATGGTGAATCACATCAATATTTTTAGAGAGAAGGGAGCAGGGAACCTTCGAGAGCTGTTGATCGATGTTTCGCGAGATCCCGCGATGTCGGTTTGGCTCGACAATATTGTGAATACCCGAAATGCTCCGAATGAAAACTACGCTCGCGAGTTTTGGGAACTTTTCACCTTGGGTGTCGATAATGGCTATACCCAAATTGATATTCAGCTTTCGTCTCGCGCTTTCACCGGCTATCGCAGTCGGTTCGACAACGCGACCGGTTTGAGTGTTCTTGAGTTCGATCCGAATCGGCATGATCCTTTGGCGAAGGTGATTCTGGGAGTTCCCATCCTTGGTCAGAATGTCACCGATGATATGGAGGCTGTGGTCGATATCACTTTGGGAAATCGACCTGTTGCGGAGTTCCTCAGTAGAAAACTGATCGAATACTTTCTCTATCTCGATCCATCGGATGCTTTTGTCAAATCGTTAGCGAGTGTGTTGGTCAAAAATAATTACGAATTGCGACCCACTCTCGCCACTTTGTTCAAATCCAATGCCTTTTATTCTGCTCGATCCAAAGAGGGTTTGATCAAAAGTCCCATCGATGCAGCAGTTGGGTTTTTCCGAACTACTGGACTTCGAGTGGATATGACAAGCGACAATATCGTCACTCGATTTTCGGCGATGGGCCAATTGCCTTCTCAGCCACCCAATGTGAATGGCTGGGTTCAAGGGCCTCTTTTGCTATTCGCCCAAGGCATGCTCGAGCAGGCGAATTTCTACAACTTCGTCATCACTCAGCGCACTTTTCAGCAGAATAACGGTATCAACATTGCCAATCTGTTGCCTGCGGGCGATCAAAGCGCTGGCAGCGTAGTCGATCACATGGATTTCTTGTTTCGCTTGAATCTCTCAGCTTCCGAGAGGTCTCAGCTGATCGACTATCTCAATAGCCGTACCCAATCGAATGGCATTATTCTTTCGGATCCTTTCGTTGCGACTAACACAACCCATCTCGACGAACGTTTCCGTGGCCTTTTGTACATCATTGCTCAACATCCGAATTACCTCATCAAATAAAGGAGTATCCCCATGTGTGAATGCAACAAAAGTCATGAAGAAGAAGGTGGTTTGTCTCGTCGCGACTTGCTGCGAGCTGGAATTGCCGGCACGACAATTATTGCACTAGGCCCCCTGGCCAAAGAAGGATTCAGTGCGCCATTACTTCAAGCCCCTTCGACAAACAAGATCTTGATCATTGTCAACATGCTTGGAGGGAATGACTCGCTCAATATGGTTGTACCGATTGGCTTGCAGTCTTATAGCGATCGCCGCCCAACGATTCGAATTACGAATGGGCTTGCGATGACTGGCGGACCTTTTGGGACTTCGGCTTACACCTTGCATCCGAGTTTGCCGCGCTTACAGCAATTGTGGAATGAAGGTTCCTTGGGTGTGGTGAGAGCGGTCGGTTATCCCAATGCCAATCAAAGCCATTTCGAGAGCGAAGATATTTGGAGCTATGGAGTGCGGAACGGCTTTTCTGGGTTGAATACCCAGCCTAGCGGTTGGATTGCGCGTTATGCAGATAGACATGCTCCGACATCCATGGGAGCTGTAGCGATCGGTGTGGGACGCCGGCGCGATTTTTCCGGTGCCAGCTACAATCCACTTCTAGTCGACAATTTGTCCAATTTTCAATTTGCCACAGATAACAGTTTTGCACAGAACTTCGGCTATCGGCAGATTCTAATCCGCAATATTTTGGCTGGATTCGAAGGTTCATCGAATGCGCAATCTGCCAAAGCTGCAATTAAACAAAGTCATGATGTGACCGGACAAATTCAGACTGCGGTCAGCAGCTATACTCCTGCTCCTGGTGTGACTTATCCAAACAATTCGCTCGGACGTCAGCTCCAAGACGCCGCCCGTTTGATCAATGCAGGATTCGAAACTCGAATTTTCTACACAGGCTTTGGAGGTTTCGATACCCATGCCGGTCAAGGCGCAGGCACAGGCTCACATGCCAACTTGATGAACACCTTGAATGGAGCGATTGGTGCCTTTTCCGACGACATGAAAGGAAAAGGTGTTTGGAACAATATTGTTATCGCGGTGATTTCTGAATTCGGGCGCAGGAACTATGAGAACGGTTCCGGTGGTACGGATCACGGTGCGGCCGCGCATGTGCTTCTTGTTGGAGGAGGAGTCAATGGCGGACTCTATGGTCCCGATTTGATGGAAGGCGATCTTCTTAGCGAGACTCTCGATTATGAAGTCGATTTCCGCACCGTCTACAAAGAGATCTTGGCTGGGCATCTGGGAGTCGCAAACGTGAATCCAATTTTCCCAGAAGCATTACAAAAGAATGTCAATTTAGGCTTGTTCTAAACGCTGGAGTCATCCTATGAAAACATTTGGCGCCGGCGTTGCCCTAGCTTTTATGTGCTCTGTCCTCTCCTGTGGTGGGGGAGGAAGCGGGGGTGGTGATCCGGCGCCGCTTTCTTTGAGTTATTCCGATTCTCTCGCGCGATATCGTGTGGGGGAATTGATTGAAGAAAACGCAGTTACGGTCAGCGGAATCAGTGGGCTTTCTTTTTCCATTTCTCCCGCTCTTCCCGATGGACTTTCTTTGGATGCGGCGACGGGGCAAATCTCTGGAACGCCCACGACCGAATCGGTAGCGGCTGATTATGAAGTAACGGGAAGCAAGGGTTCTATCTCCCTTCAAGCCAGCATCAATATTGCGATTGGCCCTGCTTTGCCTGCGGGATTTATTTCTTTGGAATCCGGTTTTGCCGCGAGAGTTTTTGCATCCTCTTTATCAACGCCAGTGCGCATTGCGTTGAGTCCCGATGGCAGAATGTTTTTCAACGAACTCGCCACGGGAAACATCCGCATTCTGGATTCTTCAGGCGCTTTGCTGCCGACTCCATTTGCCAATGTCTCTGTATTGAATGGCAATCATAAAGGTCTTTTAGGCTTGGCGTTGTCGCCCGATTTCTCGACGAACGGACATGTTTTTGTTTCTCTTTCTTCGCCAGCGGCTGGAGTCAAACCAAATAGAATGAGAGTTTTGCGTTTTACGGACATCGGCAATGTGGCGACCGCGCCCGTTTTGATGGTCGACGATTTGCCTATTAGCGAAATCAATAATGGAGGGGAGTTGCTTTTCGGCGCTGATGGAACTCTCTTTGTTTCCGTTGGCGACGTAGAGAACTCGGCTCTCGCGCAGTCTGCCTCTTCACTCGCCGGCAAGGTTTTGCGATACACCGCGGCGGGAGGAATTCCTGCCGACAATCCCGATCCAGCAAGTGCGGAATGGTGTCGAGGTTTGAGAAATACTTTTGCCCTAGCACAAAACTCGCGTACGGGCGGGTTGTTTGGTGCAGATAACGGACCTGCAACCGACGATGAACTGAACTTTCTCGAAAAAGGGAAAAACTATGAATGGGGCGGTGCCAGCGGAGTGCCCGGCAATTTATTGGGATTTCGAATTACGCGATGGATTGATGTGATTGTTCCAACCGCCATCATTTTTCACGATGGAAATGGGGGAATGGATGCATTCCGTGACAATCTTTTCATGACTTGCTACGACGATGAAGTCGTTCGCCGTTTTGAACTTTCCGGTTCCGCGCTGACCGATTTAGACGAAGAACTCACCTTTCTCAAATTGGAAAGAAATGGCGTTACCAATAAACCTTTAGATATTCTCGAAGCGCCAGATGGTTCTTTATACATGTCCACCTTCGATAGCATTTATCAAATCTATAAATTCTAAAAAAATAGAAAAATTCCATTTTATTACGTGACGTTTTTCATTTTTTACGTGTTGTCTCTTTAGAAAAGTCTTTAGGTCGGTTTTGGAGGACAACACGGAGCAAAAAATGACAAAGCAAAGTTACATCATGCCATTAGAGAGAGTCGAGAAGGCGATTCTGTTGATTCGTGGTCAAAAAGTCCTTTTGGATACGGATTTAGCCAGGCTCTATGAGGTCAGCACAAAACGACTGAACGAACAGGTCAAACGCAACCGAAGTCGCTTTCCGGGGGATTTTATGTTTCAGTTGACCCAAGTAGAGAAAGACGAGGTGGTCGCAAATTGCGACCACCTCAAAGTTCTCAAATTTTCCTCTACGCTGCCCTACGCCTTTACAGAACATGGGGCTTTGATGTTGGCCTCCGTGCTGAACAGTACTGTCGCGGTCAATGTCAGCATCCACATTGTGCGGGCCTTCATTCGTTTAAGAAATTTTCTGGCCACACATCGGGAGTTGGCTGAAAAGCTTTTGTTGGTAGAAAAATCGACAGATTTTCGATTCCAACAGGTTTTTAGGCTCTTACGAAGTATGGATTCGCCGCGGCAACGGAAGAAAAAGGAGCGAATCGGATTTCACGGATGGAAGGAAAGGAAGACGGTTAAAAATCGCGTTTCTTGAGGACCTGGATTGAGAGAAAGGTAAATACGCCGATTCCGGCTAATAAAATCCCGTCGATGAGATAGGGCATTTCTCCACTGCGGTGAATGTTGATGAACAGTCCTAGATCGTGCCATTGATAAACCGAGATGGCGCGCACGCCATTAACGAAATAGAGCAACATCATGGTGAGCAAAGTGGTGCCGGCAATCAGAACGACTCTCATTTGTTCGGAGCAGAGAACGGAAATGAAAAGGCAGCCAGAGTGTAGGAAGGTGAAAAAGAGACAGGAGTGAATCGCGGCTTGCCAAATCATTTTCTGAGGTAGTTCTTCTTCGACGATTTGACTGAATGGGATTGCGCTCCAGCAGCTCGCCAAAATCACGGCGCAAAACAACAATGAGCCTGTCGCGAATTGGGCGAGGAAAACTTGAGCGCGCGAAATCGGTCGTGAGAGGAAAATTTCAATCGTCCGATTCTCCACTTCTTTGGCGATAAAGCTCATACCTAAAAGAACCGCAACGACAGAGCCTAGAACATTGAGAGCTTTGAAAAAATGCTGAATCAAAATGTAGCCCGGGTATCCGCTGGCTCCGGTCATTTGAAGTAGATCTTTAACGACGGGAACTTTTGCAAACGCAAATTGAGCAATGACTTCGAAATTCTTTTTAAAGTCCGGGTAAATCCAGATTGCGATCAGTAAGTGAATTTCCAGTAGCACAAAAAGCAGCAGTAGCTTCCAACCGGTTTCTCTAAATGCCTTTTTCCAAATCACGACTGCACCCCATATAAATCTGCATAGAGTTCGGAGAGACGGGTGCGGTTGAATTCGAGCGAGAGTATGGGGAGTTGGCTGAGTTCGCGAATCACGGAGAGAGGATTCGATTCGACTTCGATAAGAAAATAGTCTGCGCGAGCGCGGAGAGATTTGACGCCGGAGATTTTTAGGATGCTGGCATCTGTGTCTTTTTTCAAACTCACGCGAATCCAGCGAGAGGATTTTTCTCGGATTCCTTCGATGCTGTCGCAATCTAAGAGCTTTCCTTGATGAAGAAAGGCGACGCGATGACAAACGCTTTCTACTTCATCGAGTTGGTGGGAAGAAAACACGATGCTTCGGCCTTCGCGCGCGAGCCGCCCAATCAATGAGAGCAAGAACAATCGATGAGAGGGGTCGAGTGCTTCGGTTGGCTCATCGAGTAGCACTAAAGGCGTTGCTGGGCTCAATGCTTGAATCAGCAACAATTGCCGTTTCATTCCCGCGGAATAACTGCGGATTTTTTTATTGAGCGGCAAAGGAAACGCCGCATGCAGTTCGCTCAGAAGTTTTTCGTCGATACGCGAGTAACCTGACAAAGCAAAATCTAAAAAATCCCCGCCCTTCATTCCTAAATAAGTGTTTCCTTCTCCAGGAAGAAAGCTAATTCGTCGGCGCAATTCGACTCCTTGGCGATTGGGATCAAAGCCGTCCACCGCAACACGCCCCGAACTCATGCGTACCAGTCCTACGACAGATTTAAGTAGAGTGCTTTTCCCAGCACCATTGGGGCCAACTAAACCAAACACTTCCCCACGTGACACGCGAAGGGAAACATTCGAAAGGGCCGTAGTGAGGCCAAATTGCTTCGAAAGCGATTCAATTTCTAGAAGGGCGTTCCCGTTCATTTCGCGGATTGTAAAAGAAAGCGCTCAAGTCCTCAGCTCTTCTTCCGATATTGCAATCTCGTCGTTCCATTTTTAGATCGCAAAGCATAGGAGCTTAAACATGTTGAAGGTTTCAAAAGTCGCATTGAGTGTTGTTAGTCTTGCTCTGTTCGGTGCCTGTTCTGACAGCAGTTCATCGAGTGGTTCTTCGGTGACCGATAGCTTCCCGGCAGGTATGGCCGTGGCTTCGCCCACAGCAACGGGAACAGTTTCTTCGGCTATGTTAGGACTCTCTGTATTGGGAGCCTCTGTGAACCGGATTTCTTCGCATGTTGAACTCGAAGCCGAAGGCACCTTGGTGGAGAAAGTAGAAGCGATCAACGAAATCTTAGAAGCAAATCAGGCCTCGGATTGCCAGATTAGTTTGCCTGTGTTCGGCTCGATGGGAGATCCTCTCTGCTACGGACCTCAGCTCGATTATCAAGACCACCCCGATGGAATGGGCGGTGATGGACAATTCCCTGGAGGTGACTTGGGTATCTGGACCGAAGCTTTCGACGGCGAAGCGTGCACAGCAGCGAAGATCAATGCCTTGATTCAAAGCGCTGCTTCCAAGGTAGACCATGTCATGCTTTCTACGGCCAGTATGGTTTGTTTGCTCAAACGAGCAGATATCGCATTGCCCAGTGAGGACGGGGATGAAGTTGATTTAGCTTCTTTGTTGAATACGGCGGTACAGGTCAATAACCCTGATATCACAATTTCCGCAGCGGGCTTAGAGAATCTGGCAGACGTAACGGACACGGACGATGAAAGTCGCGACGTTTATCAGTTCTCGATCGAGTTGACCGACGATACCGGCCCAAACACGATTACCGTGACTGCCTTCATGAAGCATATGCCCACCTCGAGCAACAACAGCACCTACAAAGGGAAAATTTGGGCCAAGCTTGTTGGCGTTCCCAATAGCACCGATGCCTTTGCTTTTTCTATCAGCTACGAGAAAGCTTCTTCGAGTTCTCTCAAATACAAGATGCTTTCTGCAAACTATCAGACTGTGGACGGTTCCACCGTTTATTTCGAAGCGAATGGAGATCTCGCGGTCGACGGTGATTGGGACGGGAGCATGTCTCAAGCCATTTTGAATCTTGATCCGGAAACCGGATTGGGCAGTTTCTCCTATTCGTGGCAAGCGGGACGTGGCGATGACAAGGCCCGAATCTTCAATGGGTTTACCGATTTGACTGGTGGTTGCGGTTTCTTCGGATTTGGAGACAACTTCAATACCAGCACTGGAGTTGCTTCGGACAATGTGATTGATGGATTCATTTGCAATTGGGCGGGACCTGGTGGAGATCACAGTATGTCGACGTCCGCGGATTTGGCACAAAAGCAATGCATGCTGGTTGACGAAACTACAGGTGTGTTCGAAGTCGATCCCAGCAGAAACAATATTACCTTTGCGCCGACGGTTTCTTGTGACGGTGATGGAACGATGACGGTCAAGCTGACTACCGAGTCAACTTATACTCTGGCTCCAGCCAACAATGATCTCGTCGATTTGAACAGCGATGTTGATTTCGCTGATTACAGCGCCCCAACCGCGCCGGATCTGCCGGAAGATTTCTAATGCTTCAAGTTTGAGTTTTCTAGCTTTCTCCCTAATCAGCTAAACAAGGCTGGTTAGGGAGAAGTATCTCCCTAAGTTCTTCACTGCCAACGCTCTTGCAACAATCCCTCAAAAAATCTCTCCCCGTCATGATTTTTCGTGTCCCGAAAACACTCCCTGTGCGTTCGTAGGGAATCTAGGGTTATGGAAGATCCTAGAAAAGGCTTATTTTTAGGTGAAATTTGACTTATCCAGGTGAATGTGCTATACTGCCGCACCGGGGATTTTTCAGGGGGAAAATATGATGTTGCAACTGGGGAAACGCGTCGTGGGTTCATTTTCTGCTCGATTCATCACTCAAACGGCGGCCGCGAGTGCATTTCTGGCCGCTTTACTATTGACCCCTAGCGCCGCCTATGCGCAGAGCTGCACCAATAATCAGCTCCCCAGCGCCAATGCGGGTGCGGATCGAAGCGGCGTCGTGCTCGAGTCGTTCACCTTCACAGGCTCGGGCTCCGATCCCGACGGATCCATCATTCAATATTGGTGGAATTTCGGAGATGGTGCCTTTACGGGTTGGCAAAACAGCCCTTCTGCGACACATAGCTATCTCAATTCCGGCTCTTATTCCGCTCGCCTCTGGGTCAAAGACAATTGCAACGCCTTCGGCCAAGCTGACATCGCAATCATGAATATTTCGGCCAGTCCCAATGGTTGCAACGGGAATCAGGCCCCGATCGCCAATGCTGGACCAGACATCGCACAGGATGGGATTGGAGGGACGTGGGTCAGTTTCAGCGCCGCGCTCTCCAGCGACGCAGGTGGACTCATTGCAAATTATCAGTGGAATTTTGGAGACGGGCAAAGCGCCTCAAGTGCCAACTCGGCTAGTTCGCATTATTATGCCACTCCAGGAATCTACAATGTCAGCTTGACGGTGACGGATAACTGTAATGCAAGTTCCTCGGATAGCCTCATTGTCAGGCTCAATAATCACCCTACGGTAAACGCTGGCCTGGATCAGACGATCACGTTGCCTAGCGCGGCCAATCTCGCGGGCATAGCAAGCGATGATGGACTTCCCTTGGGAAGCGTGCTTTCTCTCAATTGGTCCAAGGCAAGCGGCCCTGGAAGCGTGACCTTCTCGAATCCCTCTTCTCTAAATGCTACCGCAAATTTCTCTGCTGCAGGTTCCTATCTTCTTCGGCTGCGTGCGAACGACGGAGAGAGTGAGGTTTATGATGACGTTCTGATTACGGTGAATGCACAGAACTTGCCGCCCAGTGTCGAGGCAGGCTTAAACCGAAGCATTTTTCTGCCTAACGCCGCTAGTCTTGCTGGAGTGGCCTCCGATGCGAATGGTCTTGCTTCCACTCTCTGGTCAAAGACCAGCGGGCCGGGTTCTGTCACTTTTGTGAATCCGAATGCTCTGACAACGACAGCATCTGTTTCGATCGCCGGTTCTTACGTGTTGCGATTAACGGCGACGGATATCACGGGCCAACAGGCTTTCGATGAGATGACGTTGACGGCAAGTCCTGCAAATTGCGCGAATAATGCGATTCCAGTCGCCAATGCGGGACCGATGCGTTACGGAGTCTTAAACGTTCCGATGAGTTTCACTTTCTCTGGTTTTGACTCCAACGGTCAGATCGCAAGCTACGCTGCGGCCTTTCCGTTTTCTTCTTGGACTCCGTATCAGTCCAGTTCCACTTTTCAGTTTACGCCAACTTTTGTTGGTACGGGCACCCTCCAGGTGAGAGTCAAGGATGATTGCGGAGCGAACTCGGGAGTGGCCAGCGTTCTAATGACCGTGGCGCCCGCTGCCGGATCCAATATGGGCCCGATGGTCGATGCAGGGCCGGCCTCGATCAGCGTGCAGTCTATTGCCAATCTCGATGGAACGGTGGTCGACGATGGCTTGCCTGTCGGGAGTACTCCAATTCCAACTTGGTCCAAGAGTTCCGGTCCTGGGACGGTGAGTTTTTCTCCCAGCGCAAACTCCATCGACTGCACCGCTACTTTCTCCGTTCCGGGTAGTTATATGCTGCGCCTGAACGCGACCGACGGACAAGTGACTTGTCAATCGGATTACATCACGGTCATTGTCAGTAGCGGAAATCCTGTAAATCAAGCTCCGGCGGTGAGTGCAGGAGCGGATCAATCGATCACCATGCCGCTGAACGGCAGTGCCAATGTGAACCTGACTGGCTCGGCGAGTGACGATGGGTTGCCAGCGGGGAGTGTTTTGACCAGAACTTGGTCCAAAGTCAGTGGCCCAGGGTCCGTCAGTTTTGCCAGTCCTTCTTCTGCGGTGACCACAGCGAGCATTTCGGCGGCAGGAAGTTACGTGTTGCGATTGACTGCAAGTGATGGTTCTTTGTCAGCCAGCGATGATGTGGCAATCAACATCAATCCGAATGCTTGCGCCGGAAATCAAAATCCAATTGCCAATGCCGGGCCAGATAAGACCGGAACGGTTGGGGTCGCGATCAATTTTTCGGGAGCTGGCTCTTCCGATCCCAACGGCACGATTCAGTCCTATGCTTGGAATTTTGGCGATGGCACGAACG
>CAZMYG010000007.1:0-37606 GCA_964570465.1 uncultured Planctomycetales bacterium | reverse complement strand
GTCATACGCCGCAATCCGTTGCCACCCGCTTTGATCAAACGATGCATAATCCTGCGATTCGGTTTGAGTAGATGCTGAACATCGAGAGCGCCACAGCGTTGAGGGTTTATAAAAGGACCTTCGAGATGCGCTCCTAAAATTCCAGATCGAGAAATCGCACGAAGTTGTCGAGCAAGAGTTTCTGGTTTCGCAGGATAAAGAGTGGCAAGAAAGCTTGTTGTTCCTGCAGCTGCAAGCGCGCGCGCCAATTTGCGAAATGAGTTTTCATTTGCTTCACTGCAATCGATTCCGCCAAAGCCATGTAGATGCAAATCGACAAGACCTGGGATTACAGATTGATTTCCTGTGTTTAGTAGAGTCGCATCCTCTGGAGTTGCTTCCTCTTCATAACCCCAATCACTGATTTTTCCCTGTTCTACTAGAAACCAACCCGAAGAAAATTCTTTGTCTCGGAAAATACGATTTCCTTGTATGCAAAGATTTTTCATGGGTTTTTCTTACCCAATGCGATGGAACTCGTCCCGTAGTTTCGAAGATCTAGATTGGGAATGTTGGCAAGCTCGGAGCGATCCAGCAAATCTCTGGGGAAGTGAAACATTCCGCGTGCTTCCTCTTTGCCAAGTGTCGAAAAAAGATTCGCAAATCGTTGTATGGTTTTTGTGCGCAACGCAGCAGAGCCACGCAAAAGCTTGTAGGGAGGATCGTAGAAAAAAAGATCGAACTGTTCTGGTTCTTTCGGTTGCCAAGAAATCGCATCGGCTTTGAGAACGCGTACGCGGGTTTCGATTTTGAATTTTTCAATATTGCGCCGCAAACTTTCCAGTGCGTGAGCATCGCCTTCCAGGAAAGTGCAGTGAATCGCGCCGCGTGAAATTGCTTCTAGACCGAGACTTCCTGTACCCGCAAAAAGATCCAAAACGCGCAATCCTTCGAGTTTTCCTCCCCAAATCGAGAAGAGCGATTCCTTCACTCGATCTAACAGAGGCCGAGTGTTTTCCCCCTTCGGTGAAAACAGAGTTGAGCCTCGGAACTCCCCAGCAATAATTCTCATGGTAATATTCACGGCTCAGTATGGTGAAACTACATGTAAATGTCGATCATGTGGCTACTTTGCGCCAAGCGCGCGGAGGAGCCGATCCCGATCCGATCGCAGCGGCCACGATGGCCGAGTTAGCTGGTGCGGACGGGATTACCGTGCATTTACGCGAAGATCGCCGGCATATCCAAGAACGAGATTTGCGCATTCTCAAGCAAACCGTACGCGGTGTACTCAATCTCGAAATGGCGCTTTCCGAGGAGATTCTGCCTATTGCCTTAGAAATCAGGCCCCAAGAAGTTTGTCTTGTCCCAGAACGACGTCAGGAATTGACCACAGAAGGGGGGCTAGATGCGGTGAAGGAAGTTTCCCGCCTCCGTGAATTTATTCCGCGCTTTAAAGAAAAAGGAATCGCGGTCTCTCTCTTCCTCAATGCGAAGTCAGAACAACTCGAAACCGCTGCTTCTGTTGGAGCCGATTTTGTGGAAATTCACACAGGGGTTTACTCACACGCAAAAGGCAGCGATGTCGCGAAAGAGATCACGCGAATTCGAGAATCCGTTCAGCTTGGGAAGAGACTCGGACTGCGAATGAATGCAGGGCATGGGCTCAATTATCAAAACGTTGCAGCGATTGCTGCTATTGCTGGAATTGAAGAACTTAATATTGGTCACGCCATTGTCTCTCGTGCAGTTTTCGTGGGTTTTCAGAATGCAGTCGCCGAAATGAAACGGCTGATCGATCAGGCAGTTTTTTCGAAGGGGAATTTATGAGTTTTCGTGGTTGCTATACAGCGCTTGTCACTCCGTTTCGCAAAGGAGAAATCGACTACGCCGCACTGGAAAAATTGATTGAGTTTCAAATTCGCAGTGGAGTTGCGGGGCTAGTTCCCTGTGGCACAACCGGAGAAGTGCCAACTTTGCATTTGGATGAACAACACAAGTTGATCGAATTCGTCATCGATCGCGTGAATGGCCGTGTTCAGGTGATTGCTGGAACTGGGTTCAACTCTACAGAAAAATCTATCGAGATGAGTCGCTTCGCGCAAAAGGCTGGCGCGAATGGGGTGTTGTTGGTCAATCCCTATTACAACAAGCCTACACAAGAAGGGCTCTATCAACATTTCGCGGCCATCGCTCATTCGTTGGAAATCCCCGTCATGCTTTACAACATTCCTTCCCGTTCGGCGGTGGGGCTTAGCGCTCAAACGATTGCGCGACTTTCGGAAATCGAAAACATTCAAGGAGTGAAAGAAGCGGGCGGCGATGTTGCTATGGTCAGTGCAATTCGCCAGCTTTGCAAAATTCCCGTGCTTTCTGGGGATGATGCTTTGACCTTGCCGATGATGGCAGTTGGTGCTGTTGGAGTCGTTTCCGTAGCTTCGAATCTCGTTCCAGCGGAAATGTTTCGTTTAGTGCAAGCCGCTAAAAAAGAGAAACTCACCGAGGCTTCAAAACTTCATGACCAACTTTTCCCCTTATTCCGTGCTTTGTTTGCTGAAACCAATCCCATTGGGATCAAAGCAGCCCTTGCCATGACCGGCTGGATTGAGGAGGAATTGAGGCTTCCGATGACCGTTTTGTCCTCCGAACCCAGAAAAGTGTTAGAAAAAGCGCTACAAAATGCCGGTTTGCTTCAGGCAGTCAAAAATCCGTCGAAAATAAAAGCTGGAAAATCGAGGCGTTAAACCGCCCTTTAACCCTGTGACATCAAAAATATTAGTACCCGTCGATGGCTCTACGAGCGCTTTGAAGGCTGCCCAATTGGCGGCAGATTGGGCTTCTAAGATGGGCTGTTCTGTGACCTTAATTCATGTCCATGACCCCAAACTTCCAGCTCCTAATGGAGAAGTATTCCAACTGGCAGAAAAGATTTTCCAGCAGCTAGGCCTGAAAGTGCGCACTCGAGTGGCTAAGGGTGCTCCTGCCGATGAGATTTGCTCGACTGTTCGAACTGGGAGTTACGATCTTGTCATCATGGGAAGCCGGGGGCTTTCCGAATTCAAAAAAATCTTTGCAGGCTCAGTCAGCTCCAAAGTTGCCGCTTTGGCAGGTTGCCCTGTGACGATTGTTCACTAGGGGACGTTGCTTCAGACAGCTTGATTCTCCATAAGTCTTTATTTTCAATGTGTTTAAATATATGGTATTTTGTTTTTTGCGGTCTTCGGCACGATTCTTGTCGATGTCTTGAACATGCAATTTGACAAACTAACCCAAAAATCCCAGGAGCTGCTTCAATCCGCCCAGCAACTCGCACAGTCCAGAGGGAATCAAGCTCTCGATCCAGAGCATCTTTTTTATTCCATGCTCAAAGAGGATGAGGGCATCACTCGGCCCTTGCTCGTGAAATTGGGGCTGACTCTGGAGCGTTTAGAACCCGAAATTGAGGACTTGCTCGAACAACTTCCCAAAGTCAGCGGTTCTGGCGAACTCTATCTCTCACGCGCTCTGAACGAATTGCTGACTGTCGCTTTTCAAAAGGCTAAAAAACTTGGCGATGATTATGTCAGCACCGAACATTTGCTACTGTCTTTGCTCGATCTCAAAGGAAACAAAGTCGCCGAGCTACTCAAAAAATACGGAATCAACTCGGAGAAAGTACTGCGCGCTCTTTCTGGAATTCGCGGCTCAGCGCGAGTGACTGATCCCAATCCCGAATCGAAATATCAAGCTCTAGAGCGTTACGCCAAAGATCTCACTGAACTGGCAAGAAAAGGAAAACTCGATCCTGTGATCGGACGCGATGGAGAGATTCGCCGTGTGATGCAAGTGCTCTCGCGACGAACAAAAAATAATCCCGTGCTCATTGGTGAGCCCGGTGTTGGAAAAACCGCGATTGCCGAAGGTCTCGCACGCCGCATTGTCGAAGGCGATGTGCCCGAAGGTTTGAAAAACAAACGTTTGCTTGCCCTCGATCTGGGCAGCCTGATTGCTGGAGCCAAATATCGGGGAGAATTCGAAGATCGTTTGAAAGCGGTGATCAAAGAAATCGAAGCGGCCGCAGGCTCGGTGATTCTCTTCATTGATGAATTGCATACTTTAGTTGGTGCTGGTGGTGCCGAAGGCGCCGTCGACGCGGCCAATTTACTCAAACCTGCTCTTGCTCGCGGAGAGTTGCGTTGTATTGGCGCCACAACACTCGACGAATATCGCAAACACGTAGAAAAAGATGCCGCGTTGGAACGCCGTTTCCAGCCGGTACAAGTTTCCGAACCTAGTGTCGAAGACACGATCGCGATTTTGCGAGGACTCAAAGAACGCTATGAAGTGCATCATGGTGTGCGCATTCAAGATTCCGCTCTAGTCGCTGCTGCGACTCTATCTGCACGCTATATCACAGATCGTTTCCTGCCCGACAAAGCCATCGACTGTGTCGACGAAGCCGCGAGCCGTTTGCGAATCGAAATCGATTCGATGCCTGCGGAACTGGACGAAATCGAGCGACGCATGCGCCAACTCGAAATCGAGCGCCAAGGTTTGAAAAAAGAAAAGGATAGCGCTTCAAAGGAAAGGTTGGACAGACTGGAGAAAGAACTCGCAGATTTGAAAGAAAAGTCCTCAGGCTTGCGCGCTCATTGGCAAAACGAAAAAACTCTCATCACCAAACTGAGAGAATTGCAGACCAAGATCGAAGATCGTCGCAATGCTGCAGCACAAGAAGAAAGGCGTGGCAATCTCGAGAAAGTCGCTGAAATTCGTTACGGCGAGATTCCTGCACTCGAGAAAGAACAGAAAGATGCCAATAAGAAGTTGCACGAGATCCAAAAAGACAGTCGCATGTTGAAAGAGGAAGTGGAAGAGGAAGAGATCGCGGAAGTGATTTCTCACTGGACAAAAATTCCCGTCTCACGGCTCGTCGAAAGCGAGAAAGCAAAGTTGTTGCATATGGAAGATCGATTGCGGAATCGAGTGGTTGGTCAAGAAGAAGCGGTACTTGCTGTTTCCAACGCCGTCCGCCGCGCTCGTTCCGGTTTACAAGATCCAAATCGTCCGCTGGGTTCTTTTCTTTTTCTCGGACCAACAGGTGTAGGCAAAACAGAGTTGGCTAGGACGCTAGCAGAATTTCTTTTCGATGACGAACATGCCATGGTTCGCATCGATATGTCTGAGTATCAGGAAAAACACACGGTCTCGCGAATGATCGGGGCGCCTCCAGGATATGTGGGGCACGAAGAAGGCGGTCAGTTGACGGAAGCCGTGCATCGTCGTCCGTATTCAGTCGTGTTGCTCGACGAAATCGAAAAAGCGCATCCCGAAGTATTCAATGTATTGCTACAGCTACTCGATGACGGACGATTAACTGACGGCCGAGGAAGAACCATCGATTTCCGCAATACCATTGTGATCATGACAAGTAACGCGGGCAGTGGGCTTGCTACAGAAGCGGAAAAAGAGGATTCAAGGAAAGCTATCTATCTGCAAGCGGTACGCGAGCAATTCCGCCCTGAGTTTCTCAATCGAATTGATGAAGTGGTGGTGTTCCATCGACTCGACCGCGAGTCGCTTCGCCGCGTTGTGGATATTCAACTCGAGCGTTTGCGTCGTCAACTTGCGGAGAAACAGATTGGACTCGAACTCAGCGCTGCTGCGAAAGATCAACTCGCGAAGGAAGGTTTCGATCCGGTTTATGGAGCGCGGCCTTTGAAAAGAGTGATTCAGCAAAGATTGCAAAACGAACTTGCTATGCGCTTGCTTGCAGGAGAAATCAAAGAAGGACAGACGATCCATGTCGACTCGGTTCCCGATGGCTTTGCCTTCTCTGTAAAGCGCTTAAAAGTGCACTCAACTTAGACTTCTTATAGCTCGATAAGGACCCGGCGCATCTTTGCAGACGCTGCGTTGCGCCGGTGCATGACCAACAGTTCGAAGGAATTAGAGACAGCGATTCGCTATCACCAAGGGGGAAAACTCCGGGAGGCGGAAGCGATTTATCGCAGTCTCACACAAGCGGAACCCAACAATGCCACGGTTTGGCATCTCTTGGGGCTGATCGCCTTTCAAAGAGCTCAGCCTGAAGCTGCGGTCGAATTCATTCGTCGTGCGATCGCGATTGGCCCGCCTGATCCCATATTCTATTCCAATCTCGGTGCTGCAGAAATTGCGTTGGGGCGATTCGAGAATGCGATTGAGCATTGTCAAAAGGCAATCGCTCTTTCTGATCGACTATTCGAAGCCCATGAAAATTTGGCTCGGGCCTATCACAAAAAAGGTCGAGTGAGCGAAGCGGCAACAAGTTTTCAAAATGCCGTCAAGCTTCGTCCTCAAGACCCTACTTTGCTCTGTAATTTGGGAAACACTCTCATCCAGCAAGGAAAGATTCGCGAAGGCATGGCGAATTGTTTGGAAGCGTTACGACTTAATCCAGATTTGGCTTACGGCTATGCGAGTATTGGTTTAGCTTTACAAAAACTGGGACAGAATGACGAAGCAATTGTTTGCTATCGCGAAGCATTACGCAGAGATTCCAAACTTGCTGCGGCAGCAAATCAACTGGGAAATGTGTATCGAACTCTCGGGCGTTTCGCAGAAGCGCGGGAAAGTTATGGGCAAGCTTTGCAGATCGAGGAGAAATCTTCCGAAGCGCAATTCCATTTAGGCATTCTCGATTTACTGCGTGGCGACTTTCAAAAAGGTTGGGCTGGTTTCGAAAAACGCTGGGAGTGTCAGGGTTACCCGCCACGTCCATTTGATAAGACCGTTTGGGACGGCTCTTCACTTGAAGGAAAAACCATTCTGCTCCATGAAGAACAAGGCTATGGCGATAGCATTCAATTCATTCGTTATGTTTCTCTGATCAAGCAGCTCGGTGCTAAGACTCTGCTCTACGGACGTCCGGAAATCGCCCCATTACTTGCGACTGCGCAGGGAGTGGATCGAGTAATTGCGAAAGGGAGCAAGATTCCCCAATTTGATTTTCAGAGTTCGCTTCTAAGCTTGCCGGCCATTTTTCAAAAAAGGCCGGAAGAAATTCCGGTCCAATTTCCTTACTTAAGGGTTGACAGCAAGCTGAAGGAAACTTGGCAAGCGCGAGTCGCAAATTTAACGGGAATCAAAGTGGGATTCTGTTGGCGAGGAAATCCGGCACACTTAGAAGATCGTCAGCGCTCCATTCCGTTTGAAAGATTTTTGCCTTTGTTCAGGCTTCCCAATTTTCATTGGTTCAGTTTGCAGAAAGATTCGAGAGTGGAAGAGTTTGGTGCTTATCGAGAAAGATTTTCGATCGCAGATTGGGGGCATGAGTTTGTAAGTTTCTCGGATACTGCGGCTGCGATTGATTCCCTGGATCTTGTGATCTGCGTAGACACTTCGATTGCTCATTTGGCGGGCGCACTAGGAAAAACAACCTGTTTAGTTCTTCCTTTCGTTCCCGACTGGCGCTGGCAGCTCGAACGTGAGGATAGCCCTTGGTATCCCAGTATGCGTTTGTTCCGCCAGCCTCGTTTAGGAGATTGGGATTCCGTTGTTCAAAAAGTTTCTGAAGAACTATTGAGGCGTCATCAGAATCACTAGATCTTGGAAGTCATAAGCAGGCGATCCAGAATCTGCAGTTCCCAATTCAAACAAGACGAGCAATGCACCAGCCGGAAGTTGGATTTTGCCGGTTTGCAAATTGAAGTAAGGTGCGACAAAGCAGGCGATTTTCATCTGCCCATTAAATGGATCTTGCACGCCACGCATTTCAAGGATCATCTCGTTGAAATCATCTCCATTTTGAAAAACGATGGCATTGTTCGAATCGCTATTCGCTTGAAATGAAAAACCAGGGTCAGCAAAGCTTGGGTAAGCGCTTCGACCTTTCAAGGTCAGAGTGCCGCCACTACCTAGATCGATATTACTTGTATTGCCGACTTGTAGATCATTGCCTCCGAAAGTGCTTTGGAAAGAGCCGCTATTGATTTGATATTCCAAACGAACGGGTACGTCTGGACCGTTTCCACCACCCATGGCAATCTCTTTCGCGAGCACTTTGATCTCTGCAGTTAAATTCCCTGCGGCGGCTTGTCGTGGCTTAGGCTTGACGGATCCTCGCAACGGTTGCGCCTGTGGATTTACTCGCGCAAGAATTCGCTGCTGCTGATTCCCAAAAAGCTCTACAAGGAAATGAGAATCCGGCATTCGGCCCGGAGGATTCCAAGTCGCGCCCGGCGTGCATTCATCTGGCACTCCGTTGAGATCGCAATCAAAACTAGATCCCGCGGCGATATCTTGCGCGTCGTCGATTTGATTGAGATTGCAATCGGGGAAACAAACAAAAGAGAGAATTTGCAAATCATCAATCGCGGCTTCGACGGCAGATCCCGCTCCGGCATCATCTGCGATAAATCTCAATTTGATTTGATTGTTGGGAGTTACGAAATCGCTGACGAGGAAATCGTGATAAAACCAACCGCCCATGGTTCCTTCACCGCTTGGGCCGACGGTTTCAACATTGACCCAGCTGCTGCCATTGTTGCTCGAAATATCGACAGTGAATATATCGGTCCCAGGAGTTGCCCCTGCGCTATTGGAATACCATCGCCAGTAACCGATTCGGGGAAGATTCATTCCAGTCAAATTGAAAGTGCTTGTTGTTAGAGTTGTTTTTCCGCCATCGACATCGTTTTCTCCAACACCGCCACCGACAGATCCTTGGCCTGTCACCCAGCAAACCGTTCCTCCACCAGTAGTGTGATCGTCTTCAGGCTGTGCGGTGGTTCCGTTGGGATTAACTCGAGTCCAGATTCCAGAAACTGCGGTATCTCCAGGCGCTCCAGCAATCCAGCCATCCGGATTTTCCATATTGTTCGTGAGTTCAGTATTTTGTTCATGCGCGGCTGTTCTTTGATACACCGAAGCAGGTGCAGTGGGGGGATCCCGCCAAGAAATTCCGTTCGTTGATTTTGCGGAGATATAAAACGAAACCGATTCTCCGCAGGGCGCTGCCGGGAAATTTGCTTCGAATAAATTGCCGTTAATGTTGTGGAGTGCGACTTCCGTAAACGAGGGGCTGTTGGCGATTTTGTAAAACAGTTTTTCGCTCCCAGAGAGGAGACTCTTCGCGACGGTTTCTTGGATCTCTACGGCAAGAGTGCTGCCAGGAGGATTGAGAAGATCTGGGATGCCATCGGGATATTGGAAACTCAACATGGGGGAGCCAACCCACCAAACGAAAAGGCCCTTTTCGATATCGCTGCCGAGCACAATGCCGCTGGGAAGATAAGGATCGTTATCCCAGAGACTATTGAAAGCAGGGAAATCGTCTTCCGGAAAAGTATCAAAGAAGGCAATTTCCACGGGACTGGTTGGATTCGTGGCATCGAAAATCCTCAATCCGCTGCGATAGTTGCTTTCGAAGATCAAATTTCCTTTGGTGTAGAGATTGTGATCGATCGAGGTGGTTCCGCTTGAAAAGAAACCAACGAAGAAGGGATTCTCTAGGTCCTCGACATTGAAGATTCTTGTACGTGAGAAAAGACTGTGCTGGTTTTCGTCGAGTTCATCGTCTTGATACAAGTAACGGCGATCGGGAGAAAGCCAACCTTGATGTGAGAACGTGGCATCAGGATAAGTCAGAAACGAAAGAGACTGAATGCTGGCCTTATTGGTGACATCGAGTATGTCGATGCCTGCGTTGACCCCCCCAGAAGTATCTTCGCTATAAGCGAAGGCGACTTCCTTGCCCGCGAAAGGACCTGTTGTGTAGCTCACGACTTGGCTCTCGTGAACATAGCGATTATTCCAAGTCCCCACATGCACGGGATTTGCCGGATCTGCCAAGCTGTAAATGCGAAGACCTTGATAAGGAGATCCGCCACCACCACAGCGATAGAGAAAGCCACTCTCTTGATTGATGAACACAGTATGGGTTGAGGCAGTGCCTCCACCGGAAGTCACCGTGTTGACGAGGGTCACGATATTGCTGTCGATTTGAGAAAGATCCATCACTTGGATTCCGCTACCGCCTTCGCTGACGGCGTAGGCATGGTGGCCATAGATGCGAATGTCCTTCCAGAGGCTCGTGGGTCCCGTGATGTATTTATTGGGACCATTGACCTGAAGAATTTGGGGGCTTCCAGGATCGCTCAATCGCACAAAAGCCACTCCATGAGAGATCCCCAGCAGCGCATATTCGGTTCCTGATCCCGAGACATAACCTTCCACCGTGCTGGCGCTGGTGATCTCAGAGCCAAAGGAAGGCAGCGGCAGCCAACTGAGCAACTGCACTCCGTTCGAGGAAAAAGCCAGCGGAGGATTTCCTCCTGCTGCCAAAGTGAAGCCCGGGCCGGTCCAGTGGGGCAGACGATCGGCCATTAAGCCTTTATCTTTCGCCGTTAACGTGGGGTAGAGCAAGAAGGTGAGCGAAACGATACACAGAGCGATTCGAAAACGCATCGAGTACCTCCTCATCCATTGATATATAGAAAGCGAAGGGGAAAAAGTTTACTCCTCTCGGTCGGAACTTCCAACGGGGAGTTCTCCGTGGCATAAGGTGGCACTGCAATGCGATTTGAGAAAAAAGTTGTTTTGGTGACGGGTGCCTCTTCGGGGATTGGCCGGGCACTCGCTGTCGAATGCGCGAAAGAGGGAGCTAATCTTGTTCTTTGTGCGCGCCGCGTCGATCGGCTGATCGAATTGAAAAAACAGATCGAATCGTTTGGATCGCGTGCGATTGTCGTTGAGTGCGATGTTTGTCGTAAGGAAGATCTTGATAAAGCTGTGCAGGTGGCGATTCGCGAATTTTCTCGACTCGATATCGTGATTGCGAATGCTGGTTTTGGCGTGGTGGGGCAGGTAGATAATTTAGAACTCGAAGATTTTCGTCGGCAATTCGAAACCAATGTATTTGCTTTGATCGAGACGGTGAAAGTATCCTTGCCTGAGATCAAGAAAACGCGAGGTTGTTTAGTTTTGATGGGTTCTGTCAGTGGCTATGTCTCTGTTCCCGGTAGTGCACCATACTCGATGAGTAAATTCGCTGTGCGAGCATTTGCGGATTCTCTCTATTTCGAGATGAAAGCATTTGGTGTCGGTGTCACTCTAATTAGTCCTGGTTTTGTCGAAAGCGAAATCCGCCAAGTCGACAATCAGGGCCGCTTACATCCGGGGAAATCTAGCGGTGCTCCAGAGTGGATTATCATGCCTGTCGAACTGGCCGCTCGCAAAATGTTACGAGCCATTTTCCGACGTAAACGAGAGTTGATTGTCACAGGACACGGCAAAATCGCCGTCTTTTTCCAACGGCATTTCCCAGGCGTTCTCTCTCTGGCGATTCGATTCGGCCTGCGCAGCCGCGGTCAGCCGAAATAATTTGGTAAGCCCGGGCCGATTCGAACGGCCGACCTCCGGTTTAGGAAACCAGCGCTCTATCCTACTGAGCTACGGGCTCGGAAATGAAAATGGCGAGAGCAATACGTTCACGATCTCAAGCTCTGAAATTCTTCGAGACACTCCTCGACGGTGCTTTGCAAATATAGCGCGCAAAGTGCAATAGCGAGTCTCCATTCGTTGGTACCAAAAATACGCCTGCTAGGAAATAAATTGTGCCAATGTGCATAGATCTCGCGCATTCGAGTTAGTAATCCCGACAATCCTCTACTGACGCTGGGGAACAACGGAGCAGATTCAGGACCGTTTTGTGCCAAGCCGCAAAGAATGAGCCGCATTGCATTTGTCGAAAAACCACTCGCTTCGAGCGAGTCAACGAAGAAAGGCTCTTGAGCTAAGTGCTCATCGAGATGCGCGAGTTCCTCTGGATGAAGGGCGCTAACAAAACGTTCTGCAATGGATTCAAAAACAAGCCGTTCGAGTTCTTTTTCCGAGAGTCCTGGATAAAAGGGCACACGTAGCCAGCGTGCACTTCGCGTGACAATCTCCCACCAATTGTTATTTCGTGCGAAGGGAGAAAGGCGCTCCTGTAGCCAATGGGTACGTGCTTGTAAGCCTCTCCCGTCACGATTGATGATTTCCCAGGCCTGTGCGTCGGGGTCGGTTTGGCGCAGCTCAAGGCATAGTACCTTTGCAATTTCGGCTCGCGATTGGGGGTCCATGCGCAGGAGGATTTCGAAGGGTCGTTCTACGCCCTGTGATTTGGCTAACTCTCGGTAACTCACGTCTCCATTGAATCTTCTGTTCGCGGACTTGCAAGTGCCGCTTAAGCATTTTCTGTAAAAACGCCGATATTTGAGCCAATGTCTTATCTGCAATATCCTAAAAAATTGCATAACGGCTTCACTCTGATTGAAGTCATCATGATGATCGCAGTACTGGCGGCGCTGACCGGCATTGCCGTTCCGTTGGCAGGCAATCTCGTGCGTTCGGCGAACGCGAATCAAATTCTTAAGCTTTCAGACACTCTCAAAGGGGCTTGCAATCGCTATTGGGTCGACATGGGAGTCCCTGCAGCAAATGCAGGGAATTTGTCAGTGCAAGTGGGTGCTGGTTGGAATCCTACGACCGCCAGCGGATGGAGTGGGCCGTATGTCGATCACATCCTTTCCGTGAAAGATAATCCCACCGGCGCTGCGATTGATATTGCGCTTTTTAACGCTGCAGGGACCTACAGCATTCAAGGAAATGCGATCAATCGGGGTAACGAGCTTGTCGTGAATGGAGTAGACGATGCCCTAGCGCTGATGATTGATGCTGAGCTGGATGTGCCCGCGGCTGCTGGTTTACAAAACGAAGCCGGTTGGCAAGGCCTGGGTCGGGTTGAATACGACGCCAATACAGACCAGCTTCGAATCTTCCTATTGAGTACGCCGTAGCGGTGCCATGCTGCGATTTTTCGATTCCTCAGAAAAACAGCGCTAGCGCTGTTTTTCTGAGGAATCGAAAAATCGCAGCATGGCACCGCTACGGCGTACTCAATAGGAAGATTCGAAGCTGGTCTGTATTGGCGTCGTATTCAACCCGACCCAGGCCTTGCCAACCGGCTTCGTTTTGTAAACCAGCAGCCGCGGGCACATCCAGCTCAGCATCAATCATCAGCGCTAGGGCATCGTCTACTCCATTCACGACAAGCTCGTTACCCCGATTGATCGCATTTCCTTGAATGCTGTAGGTCCCTGCAGCGTTAAAAAGCGCAATATCAATCGCAGCGCCGGTGGGATTATCTTTCACGGAAAGGATGTGATCGACATACGGCCCACTCCATCCGCTGGCGGTCGTAGGATTCCAACCAGCACCCACTTGCACTGACAAATTCCCTGCATTTGCTGCAGGGACTCCCATGTCGACCCAATAGCGATTGCAAGCCCCTTTGAGAGTGTCTGAAAGCTTAAGAATTTGATTCGCGTTCGCCGAACGCACGAGATTGCCTGCCAACGGAACGGCAATGCCGGTCAGCGCCGCCAGTACTGCGATCATCATGATGACTTCAATCAGAGTGAAGCCGTTATGCAATTTTTTAGGATATTGCAGATAAGACATTGGCTCAAATATCGGCGTTTTTACAGAAAATGCTTAAGCGGCACTTGCAAGTCCGCGAACAGAAGATTCAATGGAGACGTGAGTTACCGAGAGTTAGCCAAATCACAGGGCGTAGAACGACCCTTCGAAATCCTCCTGCGCATGGACCCCCAATCGCGAGCCGAAATTGCAAAGGTACTATGCCTTGAGCTGCGCCAAACCGACCCCGACGCACAGGCCTGGGAAATCATCAATCGTGACGGGAGAGGCTTACAAGCACGTACCCATTGGCTACAGGAGCGCCTTTCTCCCTTCGCACGAAATAACAATTGGTGGGAGATTGTCACGCGAAGTGCACGCTGGCTACGTGTGCCCTTTTATCCAGGACTCTCGGAAAAAGAACTCGAACGGCTTGTTTTTGAATCCATTGCAGAACGTTTTGTTAGCGCCCTTCATCCAGAGGAACTCGCGCATCTCGATGAGCACTTAGCTCAAGAGCCTTTCTTCGTTGACTCGCTCGAAGCGAGTGGTTTTTCGACAAATGCAATGCGGCTCATTCTTTGCGGCTTGGCACAAAACGGTCCTGAATCTGCTCCGTTGTTCCCCAGCGTCAGTAGAGGATTGTCGGGATTACTAACTCGAATGCGCGAGATCTATGCACATTGGCACAATTTATTTCCTAGCAGGCGTATTTTTGGTACCAACGAATGGAGACTCGCTATTGCACTTTGCGCGCTATATTTGCAAAGCACCGTCGAGGAGTGTCTCGAAGAATTTCAGAGCTTGAGATCGTGAACGTATTGCTCTCGCCATTTTCATTTCCGAGCCCGTAGCTCAGTAGGATAGAGCGCTGGTTTCCTAAACCGGAGGTCGGCCGTTCGAATCGGCCCGGGCTTACCAAATTATTTCGGCTGACCGCGGCTGCGCAGGCCGAATCGAATCGCCAGAGAGAGAACGCCTGGGAAATGCCGTTGGAAAAAGACGGCGATTTTGCCGTGTCCTGTGACAATCAACTCTCGTTTACGTCGGAAAATGGCTCGTAACATTTTGCGAGCGGCCAGTTCGACAGGCATGATAATCCACTCTGGAGCACCGCTAGATTTCCCCGGATGTAAGCGGCCCTGATTGTCGACTTGGCGGATTTCGCTTTCGACAAAACCAGGACTAATTAGAGTGACACCGACACCAAATGCTTTCATCTCGAAATAGAGAGAATCCGCAAATGCTCGCACAGCGAATTTACTCATCGAGTATGGTGCACTACCGGGAACAGAGACATAGCCACTGACAGAACCCATCAAAACTAAACAACCTCGCGTTTTCTTGATCTCAGGCAAGGATACTTTCACCGTCTCGATCAAAGCAAATACATTGGTTTCGAATTGCCGACGAAAATCTTCGAGTTCTAAATTATCTACCTGCCCCACCACGCCAAAACCAGCATTCGCAATCACGATATCGAGTCGAGAAAATTCGCGAATCGCCACCTGCACAGCTTTATCAAGATCTTCCTTACGACAAACATCGCACTCAACGACAATCGCACGCGATCCAAACGATTCGATCTGTTTTTTCAATTCGATCAGCCGATCGACGCGGCGCGCACAAAGAACAAGATTAGCTCCCTCTTTCGCGCATTCGACAGCGAGTGCCCGGCCAATCCCCGAAGAGGCACCCGTCACCAAAACAACTTTTTTCTCAAATCGCATTGCAGTGCCACCTTATGCCACGGAGAACTCCCCGTTGGAAGTTCCGACCGAGAGGAGTAAACTTTTTCCCCTTCGCTTTCTATATATCAATGGATGAGGAGGTACTCGATGCGTTTTCGAATCGCTCTGTGTATCGTTTCGCTCACCTTCTTGCTCTACCCCACGTTAACGGCGAAAGATAAAGGCTTAATGGCCGATCGTCTGCCCCACTGGACCGGCCCGGGCTTCACTTTGGCAGCAGGAGGAAATCCTCCGCTGGCTTTTTCCTCGAACGGAGTGCAGTTGCTCAGTTGGCTGCCGCTGCCTTCCTTTGGCTCTGAGATCACCAGCGCCAGCACGGTGGAAGGTTATGTCTCGGGATCAGGAACCGAATATGCGCTGCTGGGGATCTCT
This sequence comes from uncultured Planctomycetales bacterium, assembly GCA_964570465.1. Taxonomy (GTDB): domain Bacteria; phylum Planctomycetota; class UBA1135; order UBA1135; family CAZMYG01; genus CAZMYG01. The sequence goes on along the minus strand of CAZMYG010000007.1, from coordinate 22,082 downwards.
CATGGAGTGGCTTTTGTGCGATTGAGCGATCCTGGAAGCCCCCAAATTCTTCAGGTCAATGGTCCCAATAAATACATCACGGGACCCACGAGCCTCTGGAAGGACATTCGCATCTATGGCCACCATGCCTACGCCGTCAGCGAAGGCGGTAGCGGAATCCAAGTGATGGATCTTTCTCAAATCGACAGCAATATCGTGACCCTCGTCAACACGGTGACTTCCGGTGGAGGCACTGCCTCAACCCATACTGTGTTCATCAATCAAGAGAGTGGCTTTCTCTATCGCTGTGGTGGTGGCGGATCTCCTTATCAAGGTCTTCGCATTTACAGCTTGGCAGATCCGGCAAATCCCGTGCATGTGGGGACTTGGAATAATCGCTATGTTCACGAGAGCCAAGTCGTGAGCTACACAACAGGTCCTTTCGCGGGCAAGGAAGTCGCCTTCGCTTATAGCGAAGATACTTCTGGGGGGGTCAACGCAGGCATCGACATACTCGATGTCACCAATAAGGCCAGCATTCAGTCTCTTTCGTTTCTGACTTATCCTGATGCCACGTTCTCACATCAAGGTTGGCTTTCTCCCGATCGCCGTTACTTGTATCAAGACGATGAACTCGACGAAAACCAGCACAGTCTTTTCTCACGTACAAGAATCTTCAATGTCGAGGACCTAGAGAATCCCTTCTTCGTTGGTTTCTTTTCAAGCGGAACCACCTCGATCGATCACAATCTCTACACCAAAGGAAATTTGATCTTCGAAAGCAACTATCGCAGCGGATTGAGGATTTTCGATGCCACGAATCCAACCAGTCCCGTGGAAATTGCCTTCTTTGATACTTTTCCGGAAGACGATTTCCCTGCTTTCAATAGTCTCTGGGATAACGATCCTTATCTTCCCAGCGGCATTGTGCTCGGCAGCGATATCGAAAAGGGCCTTTTCGTTTGGTGGGTTGGCTCCCCCATGTTGAGTTTCCAATATCCCGATGGCATCCCAGATCTTCTCAATCCTCCTGGCAGCACTCTTGCCGTAGAGATCCAAGAAACCGTCGCGAAGAGTCTCCTCTCTGGGAGCGAAAAACTGTTTTACAAAATCGCCAACAGCCCCTCGTTTACGGAAGTCGCACTCCACAACATTAACGGCAATTTATTCGAAGCAAATTTCCCGGCAGCGCCCTGCGGAGAATCGGTTTCGTTTTATATCTCCGCAAAATCAACGAACGGAATTTCTTGGCGGGATCCCCCCACTGCACCTGCTTCGGTGTATCAAAGAACAGCCGCGCATGAACAAAATACTGAACTCACGAACAATATGGAAAATCCGGATGGCTGGATTGCTGGAGCGCCTGGAGATACCGCAGTTTCTGGAATCTGGACTCGAGTTAATCCCAACGGAACCACCGCACAGCCTGAAGACGATCACACTACTGGTGGAGGAACGGTTTGCTGGGTGACAGGCCAAGGATCTGTCGGTGGCGGTGTTGGAGAAAACGATGTCGATGGCGGAAAAACAACTCTAACAACAAGCACTTTCAATTTGACTGGAATGAATCTTCCCCGAATCGGTTACTGGCGATGGTATTCCAATAGCGCAGGGGCAACTCCTGGGACCGATATATTCACTGTCGATATTTCGAGCAACAATGGCAGCAGCTGGGTCAATGTTGAAACCGTCGGCCCAAGCGGTGAAGGAACCATGGGCGGTTGGTTTTATCACGATTTCCTCGTCAGCGATTTCGTAACTCCCAACAATCAAATCAAATTGAGATTTATCGCAGATGATGCCGGAGCGGGATCTGCCGTCGAAGCCGCGATTGATGATTTGCAAATTCTCTCTTTTGTTTGTTTCCCCGATTGCAATCTCAATCAAATCGACGACGCGCAAGATATCGCCGCGGGATCTAGTTTTGATTGCGATCTCAACGGAGTGCCAGATGAATGCACGCCGGGCGCGACTTGGAATCCTCCGGGCCGAATGCCGGATTCTCATTTCCTTGTAGAGCTTTTTGGGAATCAGCAGCAGCGAATTCTTGCGCGAGTAAATCCACAGGCGCAACCGTTGCGAGGATCCGTCAAGCCTAAGCCACGACAAGCCGCCGCAGGGAATTTAACTGCAGAGATCAAAGTGCTCGCGAAAGAGATTGCCATGGGTGGTGGAAACGGTCCAGACGTACCCGTTCGTTTGGAATATCAAATCAATAGCGGCTCTTTCCAAAGCACTTTCGGAGGCAATGATCTACAAGTCGGCAATACAAGTAATATCGATCTAGGTAGTGGCGGCACTCTGACCTTGAAAGGTCGAAGCGCTTACCCAAGCTTTGCTGACCCTGGTTTTTCATTTCAAGCGAATAGCGATTCGAACAATGCCATCGTTTTTCAAAATGGAGATGATTTCAACGAGATGATCCTTGAAATGCGTGGCGTGCAAGATCCATTTAATGGGCAGATGAAAATCGCCTGCTTTGTCGCACCTTACTTCAATTTGCAAACCGGCAAAATCCAACTTCCGGCTGGTGCATTGCTCGTCTTGTTTGAATTGGGAACTGCAGATTCTGGATCGCCTGCTTATGACTTCCAAGATCTAGTGATTCTGATGACGCCTCAATAGTTCTTCAGAAACTTTTTGAACAACGGAATCCCAATCTCCTAAACGAGGCTGGCGGAACAAACGCATACTGGGATACCAAGGGCTATCCTCACGTTCGAGCTGCCAGCGCCAGTCGGGAACGAAAGGAAGAACTAAACAGGTTGTTTTTCCTAGTGCGCCCGCCAAATGAGCAATCGAAGTGTCTACGCAGATCACAAGATCCAGGGAATCAATCGCAGCCGCAGTATCCGAGAAACTTACAAACTCATGCCCCCAATCTGCGATCGAAAATCTTTCTCGATAAGCACCAAACTCTTCCACTCTCGAATCTTTCTGCAAACTGAACCAATGAAAATTGGGAAGCCTGAACAAAGGCAAAAATCTTTCAAACGGAATGGAGCGCTGACGATCTTCTAAGTGTGCCGGATTTCCTCGCCAACAGAATCCCACTTTGATTCCCGTTAAATTTGCGACTCGCGCTTGCCAAGTTTCCTTCAGCTTGCTGTCAACCCTTAAGTAAGGAAATTGGACCGGAATTTCTTCCGGCCTTTTTTGAAAAATGGCCGGCAAGCTTAGAAGCGAACTCTGAAAATCAAATTGGGGAATCTTGCTCCCTTTCGCAATTACTCGATCCACTCCCTGCGCAGTCGCAAGTAATGGGGCGATTTCCGGACGTCCGTAGAGCAGAGTCTTAGCACCGAGCTGCTTGATCAGAGAAACATAACGAATGAATTGAATGCTATCGCCATAGCCTTGTTCTTCATGGAGCAGAATGGTTTTTCCTTCAAGTGAAGAGCCGTCCCAAACGGTCTTATCAAATGGACGTGGCGGGTAACCCTGACACTCCCAGCGTTTTTCGAAACCAGCCCAACCTTTTTGAAAGTCGCCACGCAGTAAATCGAGAATGCCTAAATGGAATTGCGCTTCGGAAGATTTCTCCTCGATCTGCAAAGCTTGCCCATAACTTTCCCGCGCTTCTGCGAAACGCCCGAGAGTTCGATACACATTTCCCAGTTGATTTGCTGCCGCAGCAAGTTTGGAATCTCTGCGTAATGCTTCGCGATAGCAAACAATTGCTTCGTCATTCTGTCCCAGTTTTTGTAAAGCTAAACCAATACTCGCATAGCCGTAAGCCAAATCTGGATTAAGTCGTAACGCTTCCAAACAATTCGCCATGCCTTCGCGAATCTTTCCTTGCTGGATGAGAGTGTTTCCCAAATTACAGAGCAAAGTAGGGTCTTGAGGACGAAGCTTGACGGCATTTTGAAAACTTGTTGCCGCTTCGCTCACTCGACCTTTTTTGTGATAGGCCCGAGCCAAATTTTCATGGGCTTCGAATAGTCGATCAGAAAGAGCGATTGCCTTTTGACAATGCTCAATCGCATTCTCGAATCGCCCCAACGCAATTTCTGCAGCACCGAGATTGGAATAGAATATGGGATCAGGCGGGCCAATCGCGATCGCACGACGAATGAATTCGACCGCAGCTTCAGGCTGAGCTCTTTGAAAGGCGATCAGCCCCAAGAGATGCCAAACCGTGGCATTGTTGGGTTCCGCTTGTGTGAGACTGCGATAAATCGCTTCCGCCTCCCGGAGTTTTCCCCCTTGGTGATAGCGAATCGCTGTCTCTAATTCCTTCGAACTGTTGGTCATGCACCGGCGCAACGCAGCGTCTGCAAAGATGCGCCGGGTCCTTATCGAGCTATAAGAAGTCTAAGTTGAGTGCACTTTTAAGCGCTTTACAGAGAAGGCAAAGCCATCGGGAACCGAGTCGACATGGATCGTCTGTCCTTCTTTGATTTCTCCTGCAAGCAAGCGCATAGCAAGTTCGTTTTGCAATCTTTGCTGAATCACTCTTTTCAAAGGCCGCGCTCCATAAACCGGATCGAAACCTTCCTTCGCGAGTTGATCTTTCGCAGCAGCGCTGAGTTCGAGTCCAATCTGTTTCTCCGCAAGTTGACGACGCAAACGCTCGAGTTGAATATCCACAACGCGGCGAAGCGACTCGCGGTCGAGTCGATGGAACACCACCACTTCATCAATTCGATTGAGAAACTCAGGGCGGAATTGCTCGCGTACCGCTTGCAGATAGATAGCTTTCCTTGAATCCTCTTTTTCCGCTTCTGTAGCAAGCCCACTGCCCGCGTTACTTGTCATGATCACAATGGTATTGCGGAAATCGATGGTTCTTCCTCGGCCGTCAGTTAATCGTCCGTCATCGAGTAGCTGTAGCAATACATTGAATACTTCGGGATGCGCTTTTTCGATTTCGTCGAGCAACACGACTGAATACGGACGACGATGCACGGCTTCCGTCAACTGACCGCCTTCTTCGTGCCCCACATATCCTGGAGGCGCCCCGATCATTCGCGAGACCGTGTGTTTTTCCTGATACTCAGACATATCGATGCGAACCATGGCATGTTCGTCATCGAAAAGAAATTCTGCTAGCGTCCTAGCCAACTCTGTTTTGCCTACACCTGTTGGTCCGAGAAAAAGAAAAGAACCCAGCGGACGATTTGGATCTTGTAAACCGGAACGAGCGCGGCGGACGGCGTTGGAAACAGCAAGTACCGCTTCTTCTTGACCAACCACTCGATTCCGCAATCGATCTTCCATATGCAACAACTTTGCTTTCTCGCTTTCGACGAGCCGTGAGACGGGAATTTTTGTCCAGTGAGAAATCACTTCCGCGATCTCTTCCTCTTCCACTTCCTCTTTCAACATGCGACTGTCTTTTTGGATCTCGTGCAACTTCTTATTGGCATCTTTCTGTTCTTTCTCGAGTGCAGGAATCTCGCCGTAACGAATTTCAGCGACTTTCTCGAGATTGCCACGCCTTTCTTCTTGTGCTGCAGCATTGCGACGATCTTCGATCTTGGTCTGCAATTCTCTCAGTTTGGTGATGAGAGTTTTTTCGTTTTGCCAATGAGCGCGCAAGCCTGAGGACTTTTCTTTCAAATCTGCGAGTTCTTTCTCCAGTCTGTCCAACCTTTCCTTTGAAGCGCTATCCTTTTCTTTTTTCAAACCTTGGCGCTCGATTTCGAGTTGGCGCATGCGTCGCTCGATTTCGTCCAGTTCCGCAGGCATCGAATCGATTTCGATTCGCAAACGGCTCGCGGCTTCGTCGACACAGTCGATGGCTTTGTCGGGCAGGAAACGATCTGTGATATAGCGTGCAGATAGAGTCGCAGCAGCGACTAGAGCGGAATCTTGAATGCGCACACCATGATGCACTTCATAGCGTTCTTTGAGTCCTCGCAAAATCGCGATCGTGTCTTCGACACTAGGTTCGGAAACTTGTACCGGCTGGAAACGGCGTTCCAACGCGGCATCTTTTTCTACGTGTTTGCGATATTCGTCGAGTGTTGTGGCGCCAATACAACGCAACTCTCCGCGAGCAAGAGCAGGTTTGAGTAAATTGGCCGCGTCGACGGCGCCTTCGGCACCACCAGCACCAACTAAAGTATGCAATTCATCAATGAAGAGAATCACCGAGCCTGCGGCCGCTTCGATTTCTTTGATCACCGCTTTCAAACGATCTTCGAATTCTCCCCGATATTTGGCTCCAGCAATCAGGCTGCCCAGATCGAGGGCAAGCAAACGTTTGTTTTTCAAACCTTCGGGCACATCGCCTTCGACAATGCGGCGTGCGAGACCTTCGGCAATCGCGGTTTTTCCAACACCGGGCTCACCAATGAGCACGGGATTATTTTTTGTTCGTCGCGAGAGCACTTGCATCACACGGCGAATCTCTCCATCGCGTCCGATCACAGGATCGAGTTTTCCTTTTCTTGCCAGTTCAGTGAGATCTTTGGCGTAACGCTCTAGAGCTTGATATTTCGATTCGGGATTGGGATCAGTCACTCGCGCTGAGCCGCGAATTCCAGAAAGAGCGCGCAGTACTTTCTCCGAGTTGATTCCGTATTTTTTGAGTAGCTCGGCGACTTTGTTTCCTTTGAGATCGAGCAAAGACAGTAGCAAATGTTCGGTGCTGACATAATCATCGCCAAGTTTTTTAGCCTTTTGAAAAGCGACAGTCAGCAATTCGTTCAGAGCGCGTGAGAGATAGAGTTCGCCAGAACCGCTGACTTTGGGAAGTTGTTCGAGCAAGTCCTCAATTTCGGGTTCTAAACGCTCCAGAGTCAGCCCCAATTTCACGAGCAAGGGCCGAGTGATGCCCTCATCCTCTTTGAGCATGGAATAAAAAAGATGCTCTGGATCGAGAGCTTGATTCCCTCTGGACTGTGCGAGTTGCTGGGCGGATTGAAGCAGCTCCTGGGATTTTTGGGTTAGTTTGTCAAATTGCATGTTCAAGACATCGACAAGAATCGTGCCGAAGACCGCAAAAAACAAAATACCATATATTTAAACACATTGAAAATAAAGACTTATGGAGAATCAAGCTGTCTGAAGCAACGTCCCCTAGTGAACAATCGTCACAGGGCAACCTGCCAAAGCGGCAACTTTGGAGCTGACTGAGCCTGCAAAGATTTTTTTGAATTCGGAAAGCCCCCGGCTTCCCATGATGACAAGATCGTAACTCCCAGTTCGAACAGTCGAGCAAATCTCATCGGCAGGAGCACCCTTAGCCACTCGAGTGCGCACTTTCAGGCCTAGCTGCTGGAAAATCTTTTCTGCCAGTTGGAATACTTCTCCATTAGGAGCTGGAAGTTTGGGGTCATGGACATGAATTAAGGTCACAGAACAGCCCATCTTAGAAGCCCAATCTGCCGCCAATTGGGCAGCCTTCAAAGCGCTCGTAGAGCCATCGACGGGTACTAATATTTTTGATGTCACAGGGTTAAAGGGCGGTTTAACGCCTCGATTTTCCAGCTTTTATTTTCGACGGATTTTTGACTGCCTGAAGCAAACCGGCATTTTGTAGCGCTTTTTCTAACACTTTTCTGGGTTCGGAGGACAAAACGGTCATCGGAAGCCTCAATTCCTCCTCAATCCAGCCGGTCATGGCAAGGGCTGCTTTGATCCCAATGGGATTGGTTTCAGCAAACAAAGCACGGAATAAGGGGAAAAGTTGGTCATGAAGTTTTGAAGCCTCGGTGAGTTTCTCTTTTTTAGCGGCTTGCACTAAACGAAACATTTCCGCTGGAACGAGATTCGAAGCTACGGAAACGACTCCAACAGCACCAACTGCCATCATCGGCAAGGTCAAAGCATCATCCCCAGAAAGCACGGGAATTTTGCAAAGCTGGCGAATTGCACTGACCATAGCAACATCGCCGCCCGCTTCTTTCACTCCTTGAATGTTTTCGATTTCCGAAAGTCGCGCAATCGTTTGAGCGCTAAGCCCCACCGCCGAACGGGAAGGAATGTTGTAAAGCATGACGGGGATTTCCAACGAATGAGCGATGGCCGCGAAATGTTGATAGAGCCCTTCTTGTGTAGGCTTGTTGTAATAGGGATTGACCAACAACACCCCATTCGCGCCAGCCTTTTGCGCGAAGCGACTCATCTCGATAGATTTTTCTGTAGAGTTGAACCCAGTTCCAGCAATCACCTGAACACGGCCATTCACGCGATCGATGACGAATTCGATCAACTTGTGTTGTTCATCCAAATGCAAAGTTGGCACTTCTCCGGTTGTGCCACAGGGAACTAGCCCCGCAACTCCACTGCGAATTTGAAACTCAATCAATTTTTCCAGTGCGGCGTAGTCGATTTCTCCTTTGCGAAACGGAGTGACAAGCGCTGTATAGCAACCACGAAAACTCATAAATTCCCCTTCGAAAAAACTGCCTGATCGATCAGCCGTTTCATTTCGGCGACTGCATTCTGAAAACCCACGAAAACTGCACGAGAGACAATGGCGTGACCAATATTAAGTTCTTCAATTCCAGCAATAGCAGCAATCGCTGCAACGTTTTGATAATTGAGCCCATGCCCTGCATTCATTCGCAGTCCGAGTCTCTTCCCAAGCTGAACGGATTCTCGAATTCGCGTGATCTCTTTCGCGACATCGCTGCCTTTTGCGTGTGAGTAAACCCCTGTGTGAATTTCCACAAAATCGGCTCCAACAGAAGCAGCGGTTTCGAGTTGTTCTGACTTCGCATTGAGGAAGAGAGAGACCGCGATTCCTTTTTCTTTAAAGCGCGGAATAAATTCACGGAGGCGGGAAACTTCCTTCACCGCATCTAGCCCCCCTTCTGTGGTCAATTCCTGACGTCGTTCTGGGACAAGACAAACTTCTTGGGGCCTGATTTCTAAGGCAATAGGCAGAATCTCCTCGGAAAGCGCCATTTCGAGATTGAGTACACCGCGTACGGTTTGCTTGAGAATGCGCAAATCTCGTTCTTGGATATGCCGGCGATCTTCGCGTAAATGCACGGTAATCCCGTCCGCACCAGCTAACTCGGCCATCGTGGCCGCTGCGATCGGATCGGGATCGGCTCCTCCGCGCGCTTGGCGCAAAGTAGCCACATGATCGACATTTACATGTAGTTTCACCATACTGAGCCGTGAATATTACCATGAGAATTATTGCTGGGGAGTTCCGAGGCTCAACTCTGTTTTCACCGAAGGGGGAAAACACTCGGCCTCTGTTAGATCGAGTGAAGGAATCGCTCTTCTCGATTTGGGGAGGAAAACTCGAAGGATTGCGCGTTTTGGATCTTTTTGCGGGTACAGGAAGTCTCGGTCTAGAAGCAATTTCACGCGGCGCGATTCACTGCACTTTCCTGGAAGGCGATGCTCACGCACTGGAAAGTTTGCGGCGCAATATTGAAAAATTCAAAATCGAAACCCGCGTACGCGTTCTCAAAGCCGATGCGATTTCTTGGCAACCGAAAGAACCAGAACAGTTCGATCTTTTTTTCTACGATCCTCCCTACAAGCTTTTGCGTGGCTCTGCTGCGTTGCGCACAAAAACCATACAACGATTTGCGAATCTTTTTTCGACACTTGGCAAAGAGGAAGCACGCGGAATGTTTCACTTCCCCAGAGATTTGCTGGATCGCTCCGAGCTTGCCAACATTCCCAATCTAGATCTTCGAAACTACGGGACGAGTTCCATCGCATTGGGTAAGAAAAACCCATGAAAAATCTTTGCATACAAGGAAATCGTATTTTCCGAGACAAAGAATTTTCTTCGGGTTGGTTTCTAGTAGAACAGGGAAAAATCAGTGATTGGGGTTATGAAGAGGAAGCAACTCCAGAGGATGCGACTCTACTAAACACAGGAAATCAATCTGTAATCCCAGGTCTTGTCGATTTGCATCTACATGGCTTTGGCGGAATCGATTGCAGTGAAGCAAATGAAAACTCATTTCGCAAATTGGCGCGCGCGCTTGCAGCTGCAGGAACAACAAGCTTTCTTGCCACTCTTTATCCTGCGAAACCAGAAACTCTTGCTCGACAACTTCGTGCGATTTCTCGATCTGGAATTTTAGGAGCGCATCTCGAAGGTCCTTTTATAAACCCTCAACGCTGTGGCGCTCTCGATGTTCAGCATCTACTCAAACCGAATCGCAGGATTATGCATCGTTTGATCAAAGCGGGTGGCAACGGATTGCGGCGTATGACCATTGCTCCAGAACTTCCCGGCGCCTTGCCGTTAATCCGACAGCTCTGCGACGCGGGAGTACATGTCTCGATGGGACATTCCCAGGCCAGCTATAAACAAGCACAAGCGGGAATGCAAGCAGGGGCGCGTTCAGTCACTCATTTATTTAATGCCATGCCCGGCCTTCATCATCGCGAACCGGGACTCGCGGGGTTTGCTTTATTCCATCCAGAAATTTCCTGTGAACTGATTGGCGATTGTCATCACATTGCTCCGCCGATTCTTCAATGGGTATTTGAAAATCATCCCAATGCTTTTTTGATTTCGGACGGGCTCAAGGGAACGGGACTTAAGAAAACACAGTTCGCTGCTGGGGGTTCCCAGCATGTCATTCGCCATGGAGCAAGTTATCTCAAAGGGACAAAAACTCTCTCCGGCTCTTGTACGAGTCTGCTGGACGTTGTCCGCAAGCTTGTTGCAAACCGTGTTCTGAGTTTGGAAGAAGCGATTCTGCGTGCCGCAACCTTGCCCGCTCGAGAATGCGGCGTTGCAGGAATCAAAGGCAGTTTAGAAATTGGCGCCGATGCAGATTTCCTAGTGCTTGGGAAAAATCTCAAGCTCGAAAAAGTTTTTATGAAGGGAAAGCCTCTCTCGCGTCGATAACTGTTGGGCATGAGAATTTGGCTGCTTACTCTTTTTTTGACTTTCGCGCCCCAACAAGAAAACCCGGAACTGCCGGCAACGTTGGAAGCGCTACAGCAGAATCCCGATTCTTATTTAGGAAACTGTTTTCAACTCACAGTCACACTTGACGAAGAACGCGAAATCGAGAATCCATATTTCACGCGTTTTCATGCGGATCGATTTGTTTGCTTTGCCGTTCGCGGAGCTTCAAAGCCGCTTTGGGAAAACGAAGTTTATTTCAATGAATCGCGGCAATTTTTTCTCGCAAAAGATTCACGCTATCTGTCTTCGCTACGCGGAGCGAAAAAACACGAACGAGTCAAACTCACCGTGATTGTCAGAGACTGTTTTCGAAATTTGCCTTGGATCGAAATTATCGGCGCCAACTTAACTGGAGAATGGACGCCTGAGGGCAGCCTAATCGCAGTTGCACGAGGAAGAAAACTCTACAAAGAGAATCAATTTTCCCTCGCCGCCGAGGAGTTGCAGAAGGCCTTGGTAGACCCGCTTCCTCTCGATCAGAAAACTGCCCTACTTCAAGAAATCGGAGCGACTTATCTAGAGGCAAGGAATCCCGCCAAAGCTCGTGCTGCTTATCAAAAAGCGCTGACACTCGCTCCTAACGATCCCACGCTCAAAGAAAAACTCGAATCGCTTAGCGCAAACTAGGCGCTTTTTCTGAAGTTTCGCTTTTCTTGAGATCCCCAGACTGAACGCGGACGAGACGCTTCGTCTCAATCCACTTCTTCAAAGTCGTGTGAATCTGTTCTCGCGTTAAGGCTTGGGTCTTCGTGATGAGATCTTTCTGATAGTCAAACTTGCGATTGATATGAAGCCCGTCGGCCAATTCACGGGCGACAAATCCATCGTCAGCGAATTGGTTTTCTGTCTGCAATTGCCAAGACTCTTTTCCTTCTTCAAGCTCTTCTTCGTTCAATCCATCACGAATCAAACGCTCCCACTCGTCCATCAAACTAGTCATCGCTTTTTGCGCATTCGCCGGAGCACAGATAGCACCCGCACCGAATACTGAGAAGCGATCTTGAGTCGAACTGCGCAAGAAAGAGAAAGCGCCGTAAGAGAGTCCCTCCTTTTGTCTCAAGCGTTCGAGCAATCGGGACTTGGCACTGCCACCAAAAAGATAATTGGCGAGATTGATCGCAGGGTAATCGGCATCGTCATCGCGCATCGCAAAAATCAAACCAGATCCGATCATGGCCATTTGCTTATCGGGAGTCTGAACGATTTCTTCGTTGTTTGCGATTTCATTCGCAATCCTGGCTTCGATGCGCTGATAAGGATTTTTCGCTTTCCAATTTCCCATCACCGTCTCGAGAGTTTTTACCAATTCGTTTTCATCGAAATCTCCGACTACAGCGATTTCCATTTGATTGGCGCCGAGGAATTGCTCATGAAAGCTTTTCAAGGTCGCGAGATTCGCGGACTTCACCAAATCGATGTTCTCGGCAATGGACGAGACATAGCGAACATCTTCCTTGGGCCACGGATTGAGCCGGCGCATCACACTGAGGAAACCTAATGCCGTTGGATCGGAAAGCTGACTTTCGAGCTGAGCCAAACGTTCGCGCTTGATGATTTCAAATTCACTCTGTGGGAAAGCGGGCTCGCGGAGAATTTCACCGAGTAAGGTCAATAACGGACGCAAATGCGTGCGATCGCTTTCGAGGCTTCCTGAAATCAATCCGGGCTTATTGGAACCGCCTAAACTTAACTGTGATTTCAGTTGATCGAGTTCATCGCGAATCTGTTGGAAGCTGCGTGACTTGGTTCCTCGCATCAACATCGGAGCGATCAAACCTGTTTCAATGACCTTACCAGTAAGCTGAGCCTCATTTCCAAAATGCAGCTGCAAAGCCGCTTCCACTTTTTCCCCGCGTGTTTTCTTCGACAACATCGCGAGCTTGATACCATTCGAGAGAGTCACTCGCTTGGTTCGCTTCTCAATATTTTCCGGAGTGGGTTCGAAGGATTCACCCTGAGCGATCGCCGCCTTTCCTTTGTAATTGTCGACCAAGGAAGCAATCGCCGGAGTTTCTGGAATCGCGGAGCGTTCGAGTTCTTGCGTTGGATAGTAAGTCCCGCTGGTGCGATTGCTGGTTTTGAAATATTGCTTGGCAACTCGGCGAACATCTTCGATTCCAACTTGTTCAACTCGATCGCGATGTACGAAAAGCAATCTCCAGTCTCCTGTGGCTGCCCATTCACTGAGTTCAACTCCAATTCTTTGGCTATCGCGGAAGGAGAGATCAAACTCCTTGAGAATCGAAGCTTTGGCGCGGGCGAGTTCTTCTTCAGCTATTTCTGAATTTCCCAAATCCTCAACAACCTGCTTTAAAGTTTCGAGCACCGGTTCCGGACTTTGATTGGTTCGAACTGTCGCCAAGAATTGGATAAAACCAGGTTCTCGCAAAGCCATGGGCGAGGCGCTGATATTTGCCGCGAGTCCTTTTTCGACCAATGCCTTGTAGAGTCGACCCGAAGGTTTGTGGGTCAAAATCCGCTGAATCACTTCCATCGCCGCAAAATCGGGATGGGCTCCGGCGCTAATATGATAGAGAGTGCTGACTGCACCCAAATCCCCTGCGCGACGCAATTCAACATGTCGCGGTCCATCTTGCACCGGCTCAATCGTGTAGGTTGAATCCAATGCTTCCTGTGGATTTTTCAAAGGAGAAAAATACTTCTCAACGAGAGCTAAGGCCTGAGAAGTTTCAAAGCCGCCGGCAATCACCAACATCGAATTGTCAGGACGATAGTATTTTTTGTAGAAGGCCCTCAGATTGGGAATCGGCACTCTTTCGATATCACTGCGGGAACCGATGGTAGATTTGCCGTAGTTGTGCCAGAGATAGGCGGCGGAAACGACTCGCTCTTGCAGAATCTGAACCGGTGAGTTCTCCCCCATTTCAAATTCGTTGCGGACGACAGTCATCTCAGTATCGAGATCCGATTGAAGGATGAGGCTGTTGACCATGCGGTCCGCTTCCAGTTTCAAAGCAAAATCGAGACTCTCATCGCCGCTGGGCAAGGTTTCATAGTAATTCGTTCGGTCATACCAAGTCGTTCCGTTGAAACGTGCGCCGCGATTCTCAAGAAGTTTCCAAATGTCTTTATGCGTGTCGGTGCCTTTGAAGAGCATATGTTCCAAGAGGTGAGCCATGCCGGTTTCCCCGCGACCCTCCAAGCGAGAGCCCACGAAATAGGTGATATTGACCGTCACCGTCGATTGAGTGGGGTCTGGAAAAAGGATGACGCGAAGACCATTGTCCAAACGATATTCGCTGAGGCCTTCTACAGTAGTTACCGGTTTACGTTCTGAAATGGTCATAGTCATAGCCGAGCCATTAGAAACGAATCCGAGAGGAAACACCAAGGCCGCGAGGGCGAAAAGCTTTGATCTCATCTTTCAATCCTTCTTTTGGAGGGGGATTTCCGGAAATAAAAAGGCGCCGCTTACGGCGGCGTGGAGAATAATTCTAGCGAAGTTCAAAAAATAAGGGCCAGGATTTCTCCTGGCCCCATGGGGATTCCACGATGACAACAATCGTGGGATCTGGCGTTTACTCTGGTATCGCGATACTCGTCGCCATGTACATGCTATTGGCGAAGATCACATGGCCGTTATGCAAGATTGGATTCTTGAGCGTACCAAGTACATTGTTCGATGCACCCGAGAAGAACTCCATCAAGTACGGCTCAGCAGGCTCAATCAAGTTGATTCGAGCAGCCGCCGTTCCTAAGTTCAGCACGGAGCTGAATCCTGCGTAGAGTTTGCCTTCATTAACCAAGATTCCTTGCGGCACCGGCCCACCGGAAATCGCAGCCATGTCGATGGAAGAGATCTGGCTCGCATTAGCCGGATCGCTGACATTGATGACATAGCTCATGGCCCCACTGTATGCCTGGGCGACTAACAAGTCACCCGAAGCCGACATGCGACGGATGCGACCTGGCATAGTCAAGGTCTTGACCAAGACAGGAGAGATCGCTGAGGGACTCGCCGTGTTGAGAGCAGAGATATCGAAGAGATAAATCTTATTCGAATTGTCTGCGATGTAGGCGATACCGTCCGCGACGAGAATCGCTTCCGCCGTCGCGCCATTAGACAGAACAGCGGATCCAATCAACACTGGCGCAGCTGGATTGTTGATATTGAGAATTCTCAATCCACTGGCCCAACCGGCAACGAAAAGCACTTTGTCAATGGCCTGAGCATCCTGTGCGCCGCTCGCTGTGTAGCTTCCGACGAGTTGCGCCTGAGCACCGGCACCTGAATATATTTTGATACCACCAAAGGCGCCTCCGCAGAGGAAAACATGACCATTCGAAGCAGCCACAGCCACTGAAGAATGATTGAGAGTGGTATTTCCCAAAACTTGCATGCTGGCAGGGTTGGAGACATTGACCTTAGAGAGCACC
Organism: uncultured Planctomycetales bacterium; assembly: GCA_964570465.1. Taxonomy (GTDB): domain Bacteria; phylum Planctomycetota; class UBA1135; order UBA1135; family CAZMYG01; genus CAZMYG01. The sequence continues at coordinate 6,856 of CAZMYG010000007.1, read as the reverse complement.
CAGTTCGCGTAACTAATCCAGGCCGTGTCACCATCGATGGCAATATCTTGAGCGTTGTTTCCGAACAACGGCATCGATTGACCAAGGCTCATCGAAGCAGCCACCTGAACGACTCTCTCTTCTATCGCTTGTTCTCCACTATTGTTGGAGACGGTTAAGCGCATAGTGAAGGAGCCAGCCGACATGAATTTGTGTTCGACAATCGAACCTGTAGCACTCATGCCGTCACCAAACTGCCATTGGAAGGCACTGATATTCCCAGAAGAACTGGAAGCGTTGAGTTGTAGCTCATCGCCCAATTCGAGAATCTCGCTCGCAGGGTTAAATGCGAGGTATTGGCTCGGACCCACTAAGCGTGCCTGTGTAAAGTTGGCATCCAGATTCCCACTGCCGGCACTCACAGTGACATTGATGTCATCGTTCGCCGAGAGCAAGCTGTCACTCGCCTGGAAACGCAATACATAGGAACCCGCTGCCGAGAAACTTGCCAGAGTACCCAAAGCATTTGGAGTACTGAAAGTCACGTTTCCGGGGCCAGAGATCTTGCTCCAGCTCAGAGTCAAAGCTGCCGGAGGACTTGGCAAATTGTCATCGCTTGCTGTTGCGGACAAACTCGCCGACGCAGGCAAAGTGATGGTTTGATTCTCTGGGCTCGCATCCACAACTGGAGCTTGATTCGTTGGTGGAGCAGCATTCACGGTGACATTGATGTCATCGTTCGCCGAGAGAGCGCTATCGCTTGCTTGGAAACGGATCACATAGGCACCCGCTGCGGAGAAGCTTGCCGTGGTGCTCAAACCGCTTGGGCTGCTGAAAGTGATATTTCCAGGCCCAGAGACCTTGCTCCAAGATCGAGTCAATGCGCCAGGGGGATTTGGCAAACCGTCATCCGTAGCGGTCGCTGACAAACTCGCCGAAGCAGGTAAAGTAATGGTCTGATTCTCTGGACTCGCGTCCACAGATGGAGCTTGGTTGGTTGGTGGAGCATCGTTCACCGTAATCTGTACGGTATCGCTAACAGCCGCGTTTGGACCCGCTCCGTCATCGTCCGCAGAAAGTTGCAGCACATACACTCCCGCGAAGTCGAAACTAGCCGTCGTATCTTCTGCGGAAGCATTACCAAAACTCATCGGCCCAGGCCCATCAATCTGAGACCACATCCTAGTCACAGCGCCAGGGGGATTCGGTAAGCCGTCATCCGTAATCGTGCCATTGAGACTAGCAGTTGCTGGCAAAGTAATGATCTGAGCTGGTCCCGCATCCACTGAAGGTGGCATATTCGCAGGAGCCGCTGGGTTAACCGTGATAGTCACCGTATCTGTTACTGCAGGATTAGAACCAACGCCGTCATCGTCTCCAGAAAGACGCAAAACATAGGTTCCGCTCTGACTGAAACTCGCCGTCGTATCTTCAAGCGCCGCGTTGCCAAAAGTCACATTGCCTGGACCGGTTTGTTTAGTCCAAAGCTTGGTGACAAATCCAGGAGGATTAGGCAAACCATCGTCTGTTACTAAACCATCCAGACTCGCCATCGCAGGCAAAGTCACCGTTCGAGCCGGGCCAGCATCCACCGTTGGAGGCTGATTCGTCGGAGGCGCTGTACCAATCGAAGCAACAGCTGCATCGGAATCGAAGGCACCACAATCGTCTTGTACTTGCAACACAACGTTATAGTTCCCCGCAGCCGCATAGCTGTGTGAAACGCTGATTCCGCTGGCATTACTACCATCACCGAAATCCCAGAGATAATTGATCAAAGCGCTTTCATCCGTAGAACCGGAAGCACTGAAGGAAATGGATTGGCCGACATTCGCCGTTTTATTCGGACCTGCATCCGCTTCCGGAGGAAGATTGAAAGGACAAGGCAGACTGTCCAAACAGCTGCGTGTCGCTAAGAAAGATTCGATTGCACTGATGGAACTTGCTGCAAAAGTATTCGCGCATTGCAGTGGCGAGTGCATGGTCGTATCCGCGCAAGGAGTACAGTGATTCGCACCCCAATTGTGACCAATTTCGTGCGCAGAAAGATCCGTACGACAAGCAAGACTGCTGCAGCATTCGGTTTCGACAAGACCGTAGTTAAAGCTATTGCAGACAGCATTGAGACTGGCAATTCCGATGACGCCGCTTCCCACACCGTCCGCAAATATATTGCGGCCAGTAAAAAGGTGAGCCAGATCATGATTGATTTGGCTCAAAATCGGATCGGTATTCCAATGAGCTTCAAACTGATCTAATAAAGCATTGGCATTGTCGGTCGTGTAAGGATTTGCTGCCGCAGAAGTGCGCACGACGATATCGATGATCACGTGTGTGATTCCCACTTCGTTTTCATATTGGAGATTCATCGTATTGATGATGTTCTCCACTTCGTTGATCACTGTCGCGACATTGGAGCCGCGCGCTTGAAAGAATTGGAAATCGCAATCGATTGCCATTTCGGCAACTTGCATTCCGCCTAAACCCAGAGCAGAACCTCCGCCTCCACCTCCCGGTGGATTAGAGTCTGCAGTCTGCAAACAGACCCCGCCGCTGGGGACGACATTATTTGCATCGTAAATGGCATATTGATCCGCCCTCGCTCGAGAGACTCGCGCTCGGAGAGGCTCAAAACCATAGCGACGATTGCCTGGCAGCTCCACAATTCCATAGAGCCCGTCCGGCAACAAAGACGCAGCAGCGGAACTGCCTTCAAGTTCAAGGATCTCACCGCGGAAAGTGCGTGCTTGGGGCATGGTCATGAAGGACATGCTTCCGTCGGCGTTTTTGATTCGCAGATTCGTTTCTTTGCGCACAGAGGTTGGAGAAAGTACTAAGGTGTAATTGACTCCTTCGATTGGCAAACTCAACTGCATTGCATCCGAAAGAGAAGATCCCACTTGTAGAGACACGACGCTTGAGGAGCCTAAATTCAAAGCCTCATTCGCCATGCGCTCTAATTCCTGAATCGAAGGCTCTTGTTCAACAAGAGGCACGGAGCCACCGCTATTGATAGAGCCCCCGCATTGCAGCCCTAAAAATAATAGAGCTAAAGGCGCAAAGCGCGTGGTCTTGGAAAAAGGAAGAGAAGAAGAGACAGAACTGTTGATTCGTTTACCCGAGTACATGTGCGTTCCCCGTTTCGTTTGTATCCCCCGTCGCACAGTGGAATGCTAACCATTCCCTTGCCACCCATTTTCCCGATGGTGTGCGGGGGGAGTATACCTCAGAAATCTCCAAAGTCAAATTTTTCAACTTAAAACCTATTTGAAACATCCTAGAGTTCGCTCTAGTTGCCTCATAGATAGGGAGTGAGGTGTTTTGGGGACGCGCTTTTTTGAGATTTCCTAAAAAACTTTTAGTTCGAAGCGTACTTCTTGAAAATAAAGGACTTCCATGCGCCTTCGAGTTCGGCGAAAGTGAGCCCGTAGAACTCTTGAATCGCCTTGCGCTGGACATCCGAGAGCCCTTGAGCGTCAGGATAGCCGTCAGGCTTAAGCCTTCCTTTGAGTTGATCGATCAATTTGGCAAACTTAGCCCGGTCCGTACTGATAAAAAAATCAACCATAGACCAAGAAAAGACCCTCTCTTCATAACTCATGTCTGAAAAGGCTCTTTTATGAAAGAGCTCGGCGATCGACGGCAAATCGCCTCCGGCTGCACGGCGGCGAATCTCACTGGGCCAGCTCCCCGCTGTGTGCTTGTAATCCTGAAAGCTCTCATCGAAGCAATAGCTGGCATAGTCGTCATTCACTTCTCGTTCAAAGTAAAGTGAGAAACCTTCCGTCAACCAAACCGGAATGTCATAAGAGTAATGCCGATAGCCATCGATCAAGTTATGCGCGATGTTGTGAATGGTCGTAGCGTAGAGATTGAGATCCTGATTCAGCATCTCTTCTTGAGTGTGGCAACCAAACCAGAGAGAATCCGTTTTCAAAAAATTCCAACGTTGGGGCTTATCGTGATCCAGACCTGCATAGGTTTTTAAAAAATCGAGATAGGGAGCGCGATTTTGAAACAAAAAGACTTCGTACTTACCCTTTTCGCCCAAGAACCTCCCCTCCCCCATGTATTTTCCGTTGCGCGTACCCTGAAAGTCTTTGTCCGTAACTCCCAATAAATCTAAAAATTTCTGATAGAACTTTTCCGCTCGAAAAACAAACAAGTGGATGCGCAGCCAAGGATCCAAAGTGCGCGTTTTCGAATTTACCGTCGGCAAAATTGCCTTCAACTCGTCCAATTCTGCTTGGATTTTTTTTCGCTCTCGTTCGGGGAGCAAATAACTGGGCAAGGTTGTTGCAAATTTGAAATGCTCGGATTCGAGCCAATAAATGTCTTTGACATAGGAAAGGTGTTTTTCAACATCTTCTGAGTTCGTCGCAGCGTAAGGAAATGGGCCATGACCCACCAACTTTGCTTTTTTCAAAAGCTCCGGGGAGTTCTTGCAGTAGGGACAAATTTCTTTCCCAGGACTTGCCTCTGAAACCGTCAAGAAGAAGCCTGCGATTAAAATCAATCCCAATAACCGTTTCATTTTTGTGGCTTATCCTTTTCACGAACCTGATTTGCGAGTCGACTTTTCCATTGATTCGCGTGTTCGATTACATCAAAGACTGATAAATCTTGAATTGGTGGCGCGTTGTCAAAAACGCTTCGCAGCACATTGATCGCCGCTTCTTTCAATTGATGATCCGAGCTGTCGAGATAGTAAGAAACACGCGTAACGCAGTTTCGATCTCCAACACCAGACAAAAGCCGCAAAAAAGACAAGGTGTTTTCTCCTTCTTCGCTAGTCCAGGAACTCAATAGTTTTTTCGTAGCCTCTGTTCCTTGAATTCCACGCAACGCAGCAAGCATCTGCGCGCGTTGACTGCCCCAACGAGAATTGACTTCGGACAGCAACAAAGGCAGACCAGAAAAACTTCCGGCTCGCGAAACGCCCAGAGCCGCATAAAAGCGACAGTCTGCATCTTGATCTTCTAAAGCTTTTTCAAACTCACTCTCATGCTCTTTGTCCGCAAGCTCAGAGCCTCTACGCAAGATAAAGCGGCGCACGTTGAGAGACTTTGATTTTGCTTGCTGCAATAACAAACTGAGATCGCCAGCATCCGTCAGCACATTTAAAACTCGAAAATATCTCTCGTGCAACGCGACGTCTGCATTTGCCAGAGACTCCAACAGAATCGGCACCGCACCTTTGCCATAACCGAGAATATCTTTCGCCAAGAGATCCACTCGTTCCGGCGTTGCTCTTTTATAGAGAGCGAGCTTGGCGGCGAACTCGTCTTTCTTTGCGTTCGTCCATTTGGGCCAACTGGGTACCGTGTTCGTTGCGGCCTGGAAAAAAAGGAAAAAAAGAAAAAACCAGCTCACTTTCCTTCTCCTGCATTTCCTGAAAATGCGGCTTCCTGCATTTTTCTTACTCCAGGTCCAAATTTTGCCCATTCAGGAACCCAGCGATCGCATTCTGGGTCGATGATTTCAATTTTTGCCTGCTCTAGAAATTCACGAACTTTCACGGGTCCTAGCCCTTCTTCAGCAAAGGGCAAAAAAATCGAATAATACGGAATGGCCATCCTGAGTTGATGACCCAAAGGCCGGTCCACGCCTAACTTCACGATCTGCCAACCGTACTGGGTCAAGATGGGAGGACTGATTTCTCCTGGAGCTAACGAATAGAGCCACTCCGTCAACAAAAAATCCATTTTGTAGCCATAGCCTGAACGCAAACCAGGCTTCGTTTCATCTTCGTCCATTGGCGCAACCCCTTCGGTTTGGACCAACTGGACAAAATCTTCTCCATTCAAAGCGCGCCGGTGTATTTCTTCGATTTGCTTTTTGAGTAAGTCCACCCGATCGCGGAAATGAGAAACCGACGCAGCCCGAGCAAGCAGCGAATTGCCCAACACGACCGCACAACAGTGCTCAAAAGAATAGTTCGGATTAAAACTTTGGAAAAACTTTGCGAGTCTCTCGATTTCCGCTCGCTCGATCGGAACATCGTTCACTTTGAGGGCAACTCCAGAAGTTTTAGAACTTTTTCCTGCTTTAGCGGAGGTTGAAGCGTCGGCACAAGACAATAGTCCAAGAAGAAGTATTGGAAAATACTTCACTTCTTCTCCTCCTGTCGATCGAAACGACCCAAAAATTGCAGAACTTCTTCGGTTAAGAATCGATAGGTCTCACGCAGATTCGCAAGTAAAGGTTCCGTACCTTGTGCGGGCAGTACTGGGGAAAAAGTCCCTATATTCTCGAGGAAAAGTGCGCGCGGATCACCGTTATAGGATTCTAAACGCAACGCATAGACCTCGTTTTGCGATTGAACTCTTGGAAAAACCAAACGCAATCCGAGTAACTGCAACGGTCGACCTAGAGCTTTCAAATCGTCTTCTGTAAATCGAAACAAGGCTCGCGCTAAAAATTCGCGCGAATCGCGAAACTGCCGAGGATTGATCAGGCTACGAACAATACATTGCTGTCCAGTGAATAGAGGAATTTTGAATCGCTCAACCGCCAAGGCGGCAATTTTTTCAACGCGAGAGCAAGTATCGTCCAAAGACGCCCCGGAAAGTTCCTCACGGATCTGAATTCGATCGGGCAAGAGACTTGTGAGAGAAACGGCGTTCGCATTGGATTGAGGATTTGAAAAAGTTGCACCTCCAGGAACAAGATTGAAATTCTTATAGGAGGATTTACTGTCCGCGAAGAGTTCGCCGTGCAATCCCTGCAACTTTTTCAAATCGTGTTGCATAGAGGGGTGCAAGAGTTCGACACAGAAAGCTATGGTTCTAGGATCGTATTGCATAGTGTAGATTAGTTCGCTTTAGATGAATAAGAATAGCACCCAGTCCCTAACTAGGAAACCGCAAGAAAATTG
>CAZMYG010000006.1:11091-39541 GCA_964570465.1 uncultured Planctomycetales bacterium | reverse complement strand
CGCCCGTCGAGATTCATTTTCCAGTTTCCGGAAATTCGAGGAGTACGTGGGCTAGCTTTCATGAGGAAGAACTCACTTTCCGGGTTGTTGAGAGAGTTTTGCCTTCAAGCTCTAGATACGGATGAAGCGAAGACATTAATTGTTGGAATTGCGGAATCCTCAATGCTTGTGGCCCATCACAAAGCGCTTTTTCTGGAGAGAGGTGAACTTCGATCATTACGCCATCTGCACCAGCGGCAACGGCGGCTTTTGTCATTGGAATCACGAGATCGGCACGGCCGGTTGCGTGAGAAGGGTCTACAAAAATAGGCAAACGGGTCATGGAGCGTAGAGAAGCTACAGCAGCAAGATCCAAAACATTGCGAGTGCTTTCATCAATTCCACGCAAACCACGTTCGCAAAGAATGACTCGGGTTTCTCCCGATTGGAAAATGTACTCCGCTGCGAGAAGAAGTTCTTTTTCCGTCGCCGCCATACCGCGTTTGAGCAAAACAGGCTTTCCTGCTTTTCCGACTTCGCTGAGCAAGGCGTAGTTGTGCATATTGCGAGAGCCTATTTGCAGTAAATCCGCGCAGCGGGAAACTTTTTCGATATGTCGAGGGTCGACCACTTCGGTAACAACGGGAATTTCTAACTCCGCCCCTACTTCCGCCAGCATCTCCAAGCCTTTTTCGCCGAGCCCCTGAAAAGATCGCGGAGAAGTTCTTGGTTTGAACGCCCCACCCCGCAAAATTGATGCGCCTGCTTCTTTTACGGCGCGAGCGATGGATCGCAGAGTTTCTAAATCCTCTACCGCACAAGGGCCAGCAATGACCGTAAAATGCCCCTTACCGATGGGGATTTCCCGGACAGAGAATATGGAAGAAGAGTTCTTATTCACTAACAATTACAGTTTTAGGCCTAACGATAGAAACTAAAAGGGCAACGAGTATAAATTGAAGGGCTAGAAATTCCAGCGAGCATGAAACGAGTTCTGTTTTTATCCATTTTCCTAGCTTTGGCAGCAGGGATTTATGTTTTTTGGGTGCAAGGCCCCAGCCAGGAGCAAGCTCCGGAATTGCCTGTCATAGCCCCTACCCCTGAACCTGTTGAACACAAACCTAAACCCAAGCCAGAAAAGGCGAAACAACTTGGCGGCTTTGTTGTGGACTCCCAATCGGAAGGACTCCTCGATGTTAAAGTCGAGCTATTTCGGGTCGCAAAACCTGGAGATCTAACCCCTCGCGGAGCTGGGAAAATTCCGGCCCGGGGCTGGAAACTCGCTGAATCGATCAGCAATTTCGCGGGACGTTTTTATTTTTCGATGCCAAGCGCTGGGAAATACTTCTTGCGCGCCAGCAAGGAAGGTTTTGCTACCCAGGAAATTTCTCCTTTTGAAATTGAAGGAGATTCCTTTTCTCAGGAATTTCGAATCGCCCTGATTCGCGAGTCTCGAATTCGAGTCGTCGTCCAGAACCTAGGGCGCCCAGCAATTGGAGCCGCGGTTTTGAGAGCTGAAAACTTTGAACCTCAAATTCAGGCTCTCGATTCAGAAGGCAGCACTATCTTCCGAAGTCTCGCTCCTGGTGATTACTTAGTGCAATTTGATCCGGGCTCTGTGGACAGCACTTATTATTTCTGGGAGGAGATGCCAAAAGGCAGTCCCAATGTTCATTTGGCTGAAGGAGAAGAAAAAACTTTTTCCTATTCTCTAGAAGGCGAAAAACCTGGATCCATTTCTGGAACCGTGCTCATAAATGGAGTCCCCCCCCAACAAAGCGTCTTCCTTTCCTTTCAATTACAAAACAAACCTCTCGCTTTGCAGTTCTACCCTGTGCAGGGGCTCACGGTAAAAACGGATTCGAATGGGCATTATCGAATTGAGAAAGTGCTACCGGGAGAATATCGTGCGCTCGTGAAAATGAGTTTGTTATCGAGTGCTCTTGCTGAAGAAACGATTCGCGTTGGGGAAGCAGAAAACGCTACCGCGGATTTTTTTCTGCGAACGGGACAATGCAAAGGAAGAGTCATCAATGCCAAGGGCGATCCCATTGCACAGGCCAGAGTCATTATGCAGGGGGAGTCTCAACAGCAGCTTTTACCTCTAATTGGAGCTTATTGGACAGATTCGCAGGGCCGATTTCTCAGCGAGGATCTTCCTGCCGGAAATTATCAACTCACGATTTATCCAGGAACCAAAGAGAATTGGTCAAAGCAAATTGAGATTAGGGAAGGTGAACTCGATTTAGGAGAAATTCAAATTCCGTGATCAAACTTTCCCGCAATATTGTTTTGCCCGCTCTCGTGATCGCTTTAGCGACTGCCTTCTTTATCTGGTTTTTTCTCAAGGAACCCGCGTTCCCGGATTCTTTTCCCGCACTCACTCCACTGGAAATGCCCGCTACAAAATGGGGCAACGGAAATCATTTTCTTCGAGGCAAATTACAGGACGCCAATGGAACAAGCGTTGCTGGCGGCTGGGTTTTTGCCGTCGGCCCACACAATTTGCTTTCTTCGCGTTGCGAGGAAAATGGTTCCTTTGCTTTTGAAGGAATTCAGGAGGGCGCGTGGGAAATCACCGGCTCTGCGCCTGGCTATTATGCTTCAAAAATCGCGGCGAAAGCTCCAACAGAGTCGATTTCGATTCAACTCAAGCCCCTGGAAATTTACGGCGGAGGGCCGGATGCAAAACCCTCTGCAGAAAAAAAATATTCGCTGCTTGCTCGTTTATTGCGTGAGGATGGTCCCGTAAGAGGATTTGCGGTTGCCCTTCTGCCAGCAGAAGGCGAACTAGAACATGGATTTTTCCGAGTGGAAGCCGGACAAGATGGCATTTTCGAGATCTCTCAAATTCCTGCCGGTAATTACAAATTGCTCGTGCTCTCTGCGGCCAAACTATACGACTTGCTGTTTTGTTACAAAGAAATGCACATCTCGATTGGAGAAGGGAAAACAACACCAGATCAAATTGAATTTGCTTCCCAAGAGATTCGCGGAGTTGTATTGGGACCACGCGAAATGGAATTCGGAGCGACCTTGCCCAGCGCACCAAAGATCGAAAACGCGCGTATTAGCTTGCGTTTGCTGAGAGAGGGAAAACAGTTTTCTGAAGCTGGATTTGCACACACAAATGCAGAAGGAGAGTTCCGTTTCTTAAATTTACCGCAAGGCGATTATGAGATTTTTATTCTCGCTACGGGCTATGAACTTTTCTCGCAACGTATACTCTTCACAGATCCTGCAAAAACCAATTTGCAACTTACTTTGACTCCAAAAAAATCCGGTCTTCCCCGTCAAAAGGCGGAGTAAAAATCACCAAAGCAGCGCAAACAGTACCTGGCTTTGCTTCAAAGGAATGAACCCAACCTGGCGAAAGATGATGCAGCATGCCAACAGTCATTTTCTTTGCCTCCTCTGCCACGCGCATCGTTCCTTCTCCTTCCAACAAATAAACCGTCTCTGCGTGTGCGCGATGAAAGTGTGAAGGAATTTGGCCACGTATTTGAATCAGATGCAAACTGGCAAATTCACTGCGATGCAAATCCGTGACGCGCATCTCTTCTCCTGGCGGCAACGGATTCTGAGCAATCCAAGATTGGATATCCGAGTCGAAAGGGTTTTTTAGAGGGCGGAATTTCGAAGGCGTGAGACAAGCTCCAAGACAGAGGCAAAGAGATAGTAGAGTTCCGCGAAGAATCACTCCGGGAGTTTATCCGTCTGTCTTCTGAATGCTAGTACGACTAGTGAATCTGTTTCGAAGGGGCGAGTGCCAGCTTGGACCACTGCGCTTCGATGGAATCCACTTCGTGACGAGTCTTTTCGATTTCGCTTTCGAGTTTTGCGACGAGATCGTGTACTCGATGACGGTCAGACTGAATCGAAGCTACTTTGGAGGAAAGATCTTGCCAATGTTGATCGAGTCTGGTGACTTCGATGCGAAGTTCTTCCGCTTCAAGGCGCATTACCGAAGCTTCCCAGCGTAAACGCGAAGCTTCTTTTTCTAAGGCATAGCGAGTGACATCCTGGCGCCATCTCTCCAAACCGGCATCTCCACTTTTGGGAGCTGAGTGAAGTTCAGGGTAAGTTGGGGAGAGAGTCAAAGCCGGGGTGGGCTCTTGAACGGGCAGAGCGGAATGCTCTTCATGCGCCGGCTCTTCGTGAACAACTTCTTGTGCGTGTTCCTGTGCATGCTCTTCTTGATGAGCAGGTTCCGCATGTTCAGCTTCGTGAGTTTCGTGATGCTCTACCGCTGGGGCATGCTCTTCTTCTTTTGTGGGCTCTTCGTGTTTGGATTCATGCGAATCGTGATGCTTTGGCTCTTCGTGATGAGCAGATTGCTTAGGCTCTTCATGTTTGCGGAACTCCGCAGGCGCTTGAGCAACGAGAACTGGAGCAGGTATCGAAACTGGTGTCGGCCTTCCAGCTTTTGGAGTCACTTGGTGACGGGCGAGCAAAGCGCCCTGTTTTTCGAATTTCGTGGGCAATCCGAGTCGTTTCGCTACTCGGTCACGCACAGACAAACATGAAATAGAAGAAAATGCGACGGTCACTACTGCTGCAGCAATCCAAGAGCGGTTCATCGTTGTACTCCCTGTTGTTAGTTAGTTCCGCTCCTCTTCTTTGTGACAGCCTTCTATTTCGGCAAAAAACAGGAAGTTGCTTTAGGATTTCCCCCTCTACCACCCAAAAGTCGATTTCTTTGTCCCCTTGCGGATCTCCTTTTCCTCTTTCCACTCCAGAATCGCCGTTTCGACGTTCACAAGGCTCAAGGTCAGGTTGTAGTAAACGTCTTCCACATTCCCGCCCTTTTTCTCGATGTTGGCCAGACGCCCATAGAGCACATAATCCGCGCCGACTTGCTTGCCGTAAGCCTTTGCCGTTGTGGCGTCCACGGCGCCGCTTTGTTGATGAGAGATTTGCTGGCCGATTTCTGCTTGACCTTGATTGGTCGCAACAAGCCTTACTTTTCCCGACTGCACCAAAGCGGTCGAAATCTTGTCGAGCACTAACACCGTATCGATGTGCTCATTCGTGCGGTTATCAATCGTGCCCAATGCAACCGTCGGCCTCGTTTTCTCACCTAGCACCGGTGAACGCAAAAGAGATTGCACCATCTTTTCCGCGTTGAGCTGCAAGTCGGTCGAGCTCCAATCTGCGTTGATGGTTTCTACCGCTCCAGCATCGCCGTAATCGGTTACTGACTTGCAGGAATAAGCGGACACGGCGACAAGCCCTAAAGAAACAACAATTTTTGAGAACTGTTTCATGGCATCTCCTACTTGGTGACTTGGTGCGGATAACGCACGTGTATTTTAAATTTTTGCGCGCCGGCTTTCGGCGAAATCCCACTAACGACTAGAACGTGTTTTCCGTTCAAAGTAACTGGAGTCCAGTGTTGGATTGGTGTTTCGATTTTGAATCCGTCGCGATCGAACCATTCGAAGGAATACTCCACCGCAACATCCGAGCTCGCCGTATTTTTTAAGTCGACCTGCACTTCCATCAAACCATTGGTTTCGCGTCGGGTGAAATTCTGAAGCTTGATGGTTTTATCCAATCCCCCATGACCCACAAAAACTTCACCGGGATTCACCGCATCGATCACGGCAGTATTTTCCGAAGTGTTTTGGCAGCCGAACAGCACAACGCTCGCGCAGATCAAAAAGAAAAAACAAACTTTCATGGTGACACCTGACTCCTTGGTTGAACTCTTTCGCCTCCGACAAAACTCGCGAAGCTTGAAATACCGATCGAACGCAGATTTAACACAACTCGTTCCGTTGGCCGGATTCGCACTCGTCCCAGCTGCGATTGGCCGACTACGTTACCATTGGCGCCTAACAACTCAATTGAGAAATCATGCTCACCTTCAGAGATGGGCACACGCAGCAATTGAAAACTCTGCGGCAGGCTCAACCAAGAGCGCAAATCAGCCTGCTCGGTCACGATCGCGAAAAGAGTACCCAACAGCGCGCCCCAATCTCCATGTTTCTTTTCTAATTTCTCCGTCAAGATGCCTTTACCTATCGTCCTGATGCCAGCCTTTGCCACAAGCAAGCCAATGCGGTCATCTAGATTCTCGCGTGCGACGGATTCGACACTTTCTAAGAGACTAGTTTCCCCCATACGTTTTCCATCGACCAGCAATCGAGCTGAAACGACTGGATTGGGTCGCGATTGGAATTGAGGCATGGCAAATTTCGTCACGCCGTCTTCGTGAGGAATGAGCACTTCTATTGGGGTTTTGATTGGCGCGACACCACATTGGAACAAAAAAACAAACTCCCCGTTCTTTGCTAAATCTTGCGTAGCCTCGGTTTCAATCGTTCCGAAATCTTGTTTCCAGCGACTCCAATCGTCTTGATAACCCAGGCGTTTCGCCAAACGCAGCAAATCGTGCTTTACCTGTTCACATCCCGGAGAAAGTTCATACACCTTTTTGTAATCGAGATAGGCTTCGCCTGGCTCCCGCACCGTTTCTCGCATCAAACCCGAGAGATAACGGCCGAAAGCGCCCTGTCCTGTATAGGACTTTCCGTATTTTTTTTCCTCTTCCCGCTGCACTTCGTAAGCAAGCCTCGACTCAACAAAGGCATCGTCTATTTTCCCCAGGAAATAAAAATTGAGAGCCAAATAGCTGTGTAACCAAACCCGCTCGAAACCTTCTCCTTCATAAGGAAGAGTCTTGTCATTGATCAAAAGCGAAGCGGCCCCTTCAAGACCGCTGCGCAAGCTGATTGTAGGTCGATCTTGATATGCCTTCGCCACGTCAACGGCATCGAGCAATTCCAAATTACTTTCGTTGAATTTCGCTGCTGTGTGGGCAATGACTCCACGCTCCAAACGATACAGCAATTCATCCGGACCTCCGGGATCTCGTGGCAAAAGCAACATCGCTTCTTGAAAACGCCCTTGCTCAAATGCGTTTTGCGCTGCTTGCGTTTGTTGAGGATAAGAAGTCAGCACAGAGCAACCCGTTGCACAAAAAAATGAGATGAAAATAGAAATGAGGGAGGCTCTTTTCATTGAAGCGCAGATGATATCATCTGCGCCCCCAAATCTATGCCAATGCCAGAAGCGACAACACCGATGATGGTCCAATACCTCGAAGCCAAGAAGGCTCACCCAGAGGCTCTGCTCTTTTTCCGCATGGGGGATTTCTTCGAAATGTTCTATGAGGACGCAAAAACGGCTTCACGGGTATTAGGGCTTGCTCTGACTTCGCGTTCAAAAGGCGATAGCGCCATTCCCATGGCCGGAGTGCCCGTCCGAAGCTACACCCGATATTTGCAGCAGCTCATTCGGGCGGGATACAAGGTTGCGATTTGTGAGCAGATGCAGGATCCGGAAGAAGCGGAAGGTATTGTCGATCGACAGGTGATCCGTATTGTCACGGCAGGAACAGTCACCGAAGAAGAGTTGCTCGACACCAAGCGCAACAATTTTTTGTTAGCTGCTTCCCCTTTAAAAGAACAAGTCGGTCTTGCTTGGGCAGATCTCTCGACGGGACGATTCTTTTTCGATGCGATTGAAAACTCGCGCGCGCTCGATGAGATTTTTCGAATCAAACCTGCGGAAATCCTGTTGCCAGAAGCGCTGACGGAGAGCGACTCGATCTGGGTTCGAGAAATCAAAAAAGCTTTTAGCAATGCAATCAGCTATCGACCGGATTGGAATTTTGTTCCTCAAACGGCTTATGAAAAACTGTGCGATCAGTTTCATGTAAAAACTCTGGAGGCCTTCGAGTTAGACGAATTCCATCCTGCCTGCTCTTCAGCCGGCGCACTGCTTGAATATTTGAAGGAAACGCAAAAAGGTTCTCTCCCTCATATTGAAAAAATCGAACGATTCCGCCGCGAGCAAAGTTGCTTGCTCGATCAAGCGACTCAGTCCTGTCTCGAATTGACAGAAGCGTTGCGCAATGGAGGCAAGGAACAAACCTTGCTTTCAGTTCTCGATAAAACTTTGACCCCGATGGGCGCTCGCTTGCTGCGCGAGTGGCTGCTTTGTCCTCTTCGCGAAAAGAGCGCAATTCTAGGACGACAACAAGCCGTGGGAGAACTCGTACGCCAAGCTCGTCTTCGCCGCGATCTTAGAGAGCGATTGAAAAACGTACTCGATCTCGAGCGTTTATTAGCAAAACTCGCCTTTCAACGTGGCAATGCGCGTGATTTGGTGGCACTTAAAAATTCACTCGATGTGGTGCCCGGATTGAAACAGGATCTCAGTCGGGCGGAAGCGAAAGTGTTGTCTCTCGCCGAGAAAGAACTCGACCCGCTCGATTCGATTCGCGATGTACTCGGCCGGGCTTTAGTTGAAGATCCGCCCTTCACTTTGAAAGAGGGGGGAATGATTCGTCCTGGATATCAACCCGAGCTCGACGAACTGCGACAAATCGCAGCAGAGGGTCAAGGCTGGATGGCTCGTTTTCAATCCGAAGAAATTCAGCGCACAGGCATCGCAAATTTGAAAGTCGGTTACAACCGAGTGTTTGGCTATTACATCGAAATTACAAATTCGAATTCCGATTCCGTTCCGCAGAATTACATCCGCAAACAGACTTTGAAAAATGCCGAGCGCTATATCACCCCTGAGTTGAAGGAGTTCGAAACCAAGGTGCTTCGCAGCGCTGAGCTAGCAAATGAACTGGAACACAAAATTTTCTTGGAACTTCGAGAGTCTGTCGCGCGCAATTCAGCGCGCATCCAAGCCACAGCACGAGCCATTGCTTCGATTGATGCGTTGGCTTCACTTGCCGAGAGCGCCGCATTGCATCGTTATGTCGCACCAGAAATTCATGACGGCTTGGAGATTCGCATTCTGGAAGGACGGCATCCAGTACTCGAGCAAACGCTAACTCAAGAGCCTTTTGTCCCGAATGATCTCGATTTGAATCAGGAACAATGCCGGATGATTGTGCTGACGGGTCCCAATATGAGCGGTAAGTCGACCTATATCCGACAAGTCGCGCTCATTGTGCTCATGGCGCAAATTGGTTCTTTCGTTCCTGCGCAGCAAGCTTCGATTGGAGTGGTCGATCGAATTTTCACAAGAATTGGCTCCGCCGATGAAATTGCGAAGGGACATTCGACTTTCATGGTTGAAATGGTTGAGACCGCGAATATTCTGCGCAATGCGAGCGAGCGCAGCTTGGTAATTCTGGATGAAGTCGGACGAGGAACTTCAACCTTTGATGGATTGGCAATCGCTTGGGCAGTTGCTGAACATCTCTATGAAAAAATCGGTGCGCGCACTTTATTCGCCACTCACTATCACCAACTCACCGAACTCGCCAATCGACTAGAAGGCATTCGTAATTTCAATGTCGCTGTGCGTGAGTGGGGAGACGAGATTCATTTCCTTCACAAAATCGTCGAAGGCGGAACCGATCGTTCTTATGGAATTCATGTCGCTCGATTGGCAGGAGTTCCGCAGGAAGCGATCGCACGCGCGAAAGAAATTCTTCACGGACTCGAGAATGAAGCCGAGGATTTGATGCCCCGAATCTTTGCGCCCAAACGTCGCGGGCGCAAAGAGGTTTCAACCGACGGACAACGTTCGTTGTTTTAGGCCGACTGCAAGAAATCAGTTAAGTCAGACTTAAGTTCCTGCAATCCATAGGCAGGCACCGTCAAGCAACGATAGATGATTTTTTCCAGAGCTTCTGGCGTATTGGGATTGAGTTCCCGAGGCGGAGGATAGCTCAAGAAGTAAGAGAGCGAGAGCCGGACCACTTCGCCACCGGTATGCGTTCCCGCATATTCCCAGGGCACTTCATCGAAAGGCAAGGCACCCGTCAACACTTCGTAGAGCATGACTCCGATCGACATGACATCCGCTTTGGAATTGGTCAACAAGAGCGGGTTGTATTGTGGAGTCGTGGTAATCAAATCTCGCTCCGCGCAGCGATGCGCCGGGTCGAGCACAACCACGGAGCCCGAAGGCTTCACGATGATATTTTCTGGCTTGAGATCGCCGTGATATTCCAGCACTCCGCGCTCGCTGAGTTTTTCCAAGGTTTTGACAATAGTCAAAAACCAGTTGAGTCGGATGCCTTCCAGTGCGCGAATCTTTTCGCGCAGCGTTTTTCCTCGTGCGTAGTCCAGCACGAGTACAGGACGACCTTCGTGTTCGAATTTTTCTCGCAATTGCACAAAGTTCGGTGACTGCAATCGCTCGAGCATATCTGCTTCGCTCGTAAGCAAGTTGTCGATCTCATGCACATCGAGGAAATCGATGCGCACTCCGTCGGCATGAAAGAAAACTGCTTCGCCAGGCGTTTCATCCGGAGAAATCCCTTCCGGACTGCGTTCATTCGTTACGTCTAGGAATCGATTGACATAACGTCCGCCACCTGCCACATCGCCCAGTTTTAGGGCAACTTTTTCATGGCTCGTAAGATCTTCGGCAATGTAAACGTGGGAGAATCCTCCCCTCCCTAAAAAGCCCAATATCCGGTACTTCCCCACAACCTTACCGACATCGACCTTGATCATGTTCTTTACCCTCATTAGGGGACGGGGTCGGATATGGCCCGGCTTCAACCGAACCAAAGCTACCCCTAATTTCGGGATTTGTTGGAAAACCCTTGAATCATTTTTTGGGTTATTGAGAAATGATTTTTGGGGGCTCAGAAAGACCCCAGAAAGCCTTCAAGTTTTCGGCCATTGTGCCGGTGGCTAAATGCTCGAGTCCCCCATCGCTCACTCGATAACGAAAGGCTCGTCCGTTTCGGTCGATAAAGCCAATTTGCTGGTGGAAAGAGTTTTGTACTAAGTATCTCGCCGCAACAGGATCCCCTTCGAATTGCACTTCTACGAGATAGCCGAGGATTTCCCCCGCAGATTCAACGCGATAATTCGCAATGCTCTCGCCAAGGAGAGGCTGACCAGGCAAGGGAGACGGTTGAGGAGTGACGACACAGCTAGCGAACAAAAAAATCGCGCAACAAATCGTTAGAGGGACACTCGTTATATTGTCGGATTCTCGTAAAACGCGAAATGTTTTACGAGAATCCGACAATATAACGAGTGTCCCTCTAGAATCCTTTTTTATTGCTCGCAAGAGTATCGATGATTGTAAGAATCGGCAGATATAAGGCGACAACAACGGTTCCGACCAAACCCGCCATCACAAGAGTCATTGCTGCAGGCGCAACGCGTTCCATTCGCTCATAGAACTCATCAAGTTCCTGATCATAGAAATCCGCCACGCGATTCATCATCACGTCGAGTTCACCAGAACGCTCGCCGACATCGACCATCGTGACTGAAAAACGATCAAAAAGCTGACCCTTTTCCATGGTTTTGCTAATCGTTTCTCCACGCTGTACTTCGTCACGAATGCGTTCGATTTCATCTTTGATGATCTCGTTACCAACCACTGCCCCCGTAATCTTGAATGAATTCAGCACAGGCACACCGCTATAAGAAAGCATGCCGAACGTTCTAAATATCCATGAGAAATTTTGCAGACGAATGAGTCTGCCAATCCAAGGAGAACTCAACCAAAAACGATGAATGGCAAGGCGCGATGGTCGCTTGCTTAACGCAAAACGATAGGCCGCAATGAAAATCAGAGGCACAAAAATGAACCACCAGATATTTGAACGCAACCACGTGTTCACATCCAAAACGATTCGTGTCAGCGTTGGCAATTCCACTCGCAAATTCGTCAAGAAGCGCTCGACCAAAGGAATGTATTTAATCGAAACGAGAAAAACGACGGCGACGACGGCGATCACCAAAATCGCCGGATAAAGCGAGGCAGTCACGGCCTTGCGCTTGCGTTGGTAAATCGCGTTCATGTAATCGCCCAAACGATCGAGAATTTCGGGTAATTGACCGCCAGTCTCTCCCGCGCGCACTGAAGCAATATAGAAAGGAGAAAAATCGCCCGGAAATTTTTCGACGGCAGTTGCGAGTGGCTCTCCAGCGGCAATATCGCGAGAAATCGAAGTCAAACGCAACTTCATCGGCCCACGCGGAGCTTGATCGCGCAGAATCTCGATTGCAGTGAGAATGGGCAAACCGGCTTTCAAAAAGGTTGATAGTTTTTGAGTAAATTGAATTCGATCCTGCGAAGAAATTTTGAAAATTCGATCTAGAGGATTGTCTCGTTCGACCTTCGCTGCCTTTTCTGCCTTAGCAACAGCAGCTTCGATCACGCGAATTGGATAAAGACCTCGTTTGCGAACTTGCTCCTCGGCCTCGCGAGCCGTACGAGCATCGACTTCGCGATGATCGGTTTGCCCACTTGCTGTCACTACTTCCACTCGAAATTTCATATCTTCCTCACAAGGTTTCTGGAGTTGCCGCCCAAATTTCGTTCAGCGTTGTCACGCCCTCGCCCACCTTCCGATATCCAAACGCACGCAAGGTTTCCATTCCCTGCAACTTCGCTGCTTTTCGAATATCTTCCGCGGGCGCATTGCGTTCAACGAGATCGCGCAATTCGCGATCCATAATCATCAACTCAAACAAGCCCGTTCGCCCGAGATAGCCGGTATCCGTACATTCCTTGCAACCTACCGGTTCATAAAAATTCCAAGGCTTGAAGTATTTGCTATCCACGCCCTGCGGATATTTAAACGCCGCTGCAGGACGACGACAGTGTGCGCAAAGAGTTCGCACCAAACGCTGCGCCATCACGGCAAGCAAGGTATCGGAAACGAGATACGGCTCCACACCTAAATCAATCAAGCGCGTAACCGCTGAAGGCGCGTCGCGAGTGTGCAAAGTCGAGAGAACCAAGTGCCCGGTCATTGCCGCCTCGGTCGCAATTTTCGCAGTCTCGGCATCACGGATTTCACCAACAAGAATGATGTCTGGATCTTGTCGCAGCATGGCACGCAGAGAACGCGCAAAACTCAAACCGACTCGATCATCGACTTCAACCTGCATCACACCATTCATGTCGTATTCGACTGGCTCCTCGGCAGTGATGATTTTTACATCGTTTTGATTGAGATCGGCGATCGCGCCGTAGAGAGTTGTCGTTTTTCCCGAACCGGTAGGTCCCGTCAGCAAAATGATTCCGTTCGCGGCTTGGATCAATTCATTGAAAGTTCCTTTCGTCTTCGCATCCATTCCCGCTGCGTCGAGATTGAGTCGCTGCGCGCTGCGATTGAGCAAGCGCATAGCAACTCCTTCTCCAAACACTGTCGGCAATGTCGAAACGCGGAACTCCACTTCCTTTCCCTCGCGCTTCCAGAGAATGCGTCCGTCCTGGGGGACGCGGCGCTTGGTGATATCCATATGCGAGAGAATTTTGATACGAGAAATAATGGCCTGCCCTACTTTGAGAGGAGTCGCCGGCAATTCTTTGAGATCTCCGTCAATGCGATAGCGCAATTGACAAGAAACGGAACAAGGCTCGAGGTGAATATCGCTCGCACGCAAAGAAAAAGCCTGGCTGATGATGTAATCCAGAGCGCGAATCACGCCAGGTCGGCTAGCCATTTCGGAAACATTGTCGCCTTTGCGAACAATGGGATCAGACTCGATCTCAAAAAAGACCGAGCGATCTACTCCTCTGCCTTCCGAATTGAAATCTTCTTCCATCATGACTAGTAAAGCACCCTGACTACTTCCTCAACGGTGGTCAAACCTGCGACGGCTTTGCTCATCCCATCCGTGCGAATTCCACGCATGCCCGCTGCCTTCGCCGCATCGCGAATGCGGCCCGCGGGACTGTTGTTCAAAATCAATTTCTGAATCTCATTGTTGATCGTGATGATTTCATACACGCCAAAACGCCCCCGATAGCCGGTCTTGTAACATTGAGCACAACCTTTTCCGCGATAGAGCTGATCAGCAGCCTTCACGCCTTCACGCTCGATGCGACGTTTTTCGGAATCGGTCGCGGGATAAGTTTCTTTGCATTGCGGACAAATCTTGCGCACGAGTCGCTGCGCAATCACCGCCGTGAGCGCCGCATTCACGAGATAAGGCTCAACGCCTAGATTGACTAAACGACCAATCGCCGAAGCCGCATCATTGGTATGCAAAGTCGAAAAAACCTGGTGCCCCGTCAACGCCGATTGCAACGCCGTGCGTGCAGAGTCCTGATCGCGGATTTCACCGAGCAAGACGATGTCTGGATCGTGACGAAGAATGGCGCGAAGCGCTGTTCCAAAATCGGTCCCGTGTTCTGTATCAACAGGAATTTGCGTGAAGCCCTCGGTGATGTATTCAACAGGATCTTCGACGGTGATGATTTTTACCGATGGATTTGCAATGGATTTCAAGAAGGCGTACAAACTCGTCGTTTTTCCTGAGCCTGTCGGTCCCGTCACAACAATAAAACCATCTTGAACATTGAGCAGCTTGTCGAGCAATTTGCGATCTTCAGGCATCAACCCGATTTCATCGATTTTGTAAGCCGCAAGACCGCGCTCAAGAATTCGGATTACCACCGATTCGCCGTGATTTGTCGGAAGAACCGAGACGCGCAAATCCACATCGCGACGGAATTCAATACGCCCGTCTTGAGGTAGACGTTTTTCCGTGATGTCCAAAACCGCAGCGACTTTCACATGCGAGACAATCGGTCCCTGCAAAGGTAAAGGCATGGAATCTACGTCATGCAAAACACCATCAATTCGGAATCGCACTCGCAGTCTTTCATTCAGCGGCTCGATATGGATATCGCTCGCGCGCGCGCGAATCGCTTCTTCGAGCAAGCGCTTGAATACTGAAGTCGCATCTTGTTTGGCGCCTTCGCCGGTTGCATCCGAGAGAGAGCCCACGGCGCGAGTAATTCCAGGTTCTGCGCGCGACACATCACGTCCGCCATAAAGTCGGCGCAATTGTTCTTCGATCAATCCGTCTTCGGCAAGTACCGGCTGGAAGGGAACGGAAAGCGAGAATCGAACTTCATCGAGCAAATCTAAACCACGCGATTTCGGAAAGGCCAACAACATCGTCGCGCCCGGTTTGTCCTGAATCGGGAGAACGCCGAATTCCAAAGCAATTTCGCGAGGAAAATCCATCACCGGAGCCACCGCCGCTCGATTCTTTAGATCGAGAAAAGGGATTCCGCTTTGTTCTCGCGCTGACATCTATGGAATCTCCAATTCAAAACGTTGAACACGAATCGGCGTGGGATTTCGTCCCGCCTGAAATTCACGCAGGCTCACGGCATAGTCGTAGTACACGCTCACCGTAATTCGGAAACGTTGGGCCGCCACGCGACCAAAACCCACGCCAAGCCCAGGCCTTTGTTCGAGATTTTCCACCGTGAGGGTGTAGCCAAAATTTCGACCCGGTTGGATTTGAGAGGCGTAGGCGTAGTTCACGGATTGCAGAGGCGCGGTATAGTTAGGATTCGCGTTGGCAAGAATTCCTGCAGAAAGAGGGTCTGCAGGAACTGCATTGTATGGCTGATGCAAATAAACGGCGCCAGCTATTGGGCTTCGCGCGGGAACGTCGAGGAAGCCATTGAGGTTGAAGTCTTCGGAGAACTCATTGGGATCTTGGTTTCCATCTCCGTTGATGTCAAAGGACCCGGGAAGCAAAGTGATTTGCCCATCTCCATTAAGATCTTCGTAGGTATCGGGATAATAGGCATTGAGACCCACAAGAGGCACTGCATTCCAGTTTAGAGCCGCTTCTGCAGGCAGGCCTGCTACAGGAACCCCAAACACAGTGCTTACAATTCCATTGCCGTCAATGTCTTCGTCGACAGGAGACAAAATAAAAGGAACAGTTTCCGTCGTCCCTGAAAAATCCCAGGCGAAGACCCCCCCAACGACAGATTCTTTGTAAAGCCCATCTTGGATATTGGCGAGTAAGCCGTAGGGGAAGAGGTAAAGGGCTTTGTCATCAATGACCGCTTCACCCGCATCGCTGGGCGCGCCGTCGTAAGCTGGAGATGGAATTCCCCCTGTAAGAAAGGGCTCTGGTGTATTTGGAAATCGTGCCGCCGCGGGTGCATCGAGAACTGTATCCCCATCCCAATCAATATCCGCTGCATCCAGAGTAGAAGGAGCTGCCCAGTTTCCATTCATGTCCTCGTTGTAATCCGGTAAATCCACGGGAGGCTGACCTGTTTGCGGGAGAGGCACAAAAATTCGAACGCCTTCTACATCCGCAAAGAAGCTGCGCCGATTCGCCGCGAGATTGAATTTTGCTCCTGCGCGGAGTCCGTCTTCGATCGATCGGCCTACAACTCGCACTTCTGTATCTACGATGTCGCTGAACGACTGCAAAACCGAGATGTGATAAGCACCCACAATCGCGGAAAGAATAATCAAGATGATGATCGATGCGGCTAGCACTTCGAAAAGTGTGAGACCGGCCTGCGTTTAGGGACACTCGTTATATTGTCGGATTCTCGCGCGGCGCTGCCGCGCGAGAATCCGACAATATAACGAGTGTCCCTCAACGCGGAGCTTCATTGCGACCCCGGCATTAAAGTTAAGACCATGCCACGGACCGGAGCACCACTCGCTGTTCCTTGAGTCGCCGTTCCCGCCTGACCCAAAACCGGCCCAGCAAAAGACCACGGACGCAATTCCCGGCGAATCCCAAACACATCCTGTCCTTCCAGCGCAAAATCAATTCGCAAACTCGGCGGCAAATACGGCGCGCGATAAATCGCCGGCACTCCGCTCAACTCACTAGAAGCCGGCGCGCCACCTGGAACCGCAGACAAATCCAAAAGTAAACGATTCCCACGAATGTCAACCACAGTGTAATAACCAGGCGGCACAGGCACTTTCGCATCAAAACGATTCGTCCCCAAACCACCCACTCTTGGCGGAAGCGCAAAAGCCCAAACGAAAACCTGATCCCCAGCTTTCAAATTCGCAAAACTGTCACTCACTCCCGCGCAGCGTAACCAACCGTCGTCGCCGAACACTCCTGCCGGAGAAAAGCGAAAGAACTGGTTCATTCCTTCGCTATGGCCAAGGCTGTTCCAGAGCTGATTTGCTGGGCATCCCACAGGACAAGGTGCCGATGCGGAACCATCGCAAATGCGTTGCTGAAGGAAAAACAAAGTGTCGAGCGGAGCCCCCAGAGAAAAGACTCCAGGTTGTTGAAAACTTCCGGGCACAGGCACCGTTGGTGGGAGTGACGAAAAGTCTCCAAACGAGATACGGAATTGGTGTCGATAGCCAATGGGTTCTAAAAAGACCGGATCACCCGGCCCCAGTAATGGAATTTGTTCGCGCGCATTTAGCGGGTAGAGATTCCCGCAAGCATTCAAAACCAAGGTCCCCGCAGAATCGGGATAACCAAATCGTTTGATTCCCTCAAAAGGATTTTCCCCAACGGGAAACGGAATTCCTGAACCGACCGACACAAGAAATGGATTCTTATTTAGTTGTCCCGCCGGCAAGCCGGAAATATTTGCTAGATCCAGAACACCATTGTTTTCTGTGCCTGCATTTGTCATTCGCCCAGGAACAAAATTGTCTCCGGAGAAATCCGGACAATTCCCGCAAATAGAACTGAAAGGAGGATTTTCTTCGCTATCGAAAAGCCCGTCGTTCCCTGTATCCGAAAACGGCGCCAAAAATCTCTGTTGCCCTGCATCCCAATACTCGATGTTGAAACGAATTGCTGGACCAAGATCCTGGAGAATTGGCGTTAAACTGCCCGGTAAAAAAACAAGTCGCTGTAATCTCCTCTCTCCAGATCTTTGTTGGGTCGGATCTGAAGGGTCCACAATAGGATCAGGAACTCCATTACCATTCAGATCTTGAGCTGGCGTGATACTGTCTACACCTAGATCCCAAATCCTATTTCCATTGTTGTCGGTAAATTGCTCACTGTAATTTAGATTCGTGTTTTGGAAGATGAGTCGGTAATAGACATTCACCTCGACCATTTGTCCGCCGAGCTCAACACGAGTGCGCAAATAAAGAGTGTCTTGATCTCCGGCATTTACAATCCCCCCAAAGTAATCGTAAAGCGGCACTTCGTTCGGATCGAATCGATCGTTCGCTGTAGTGTTTAATCCTCCGATAGGCCAGGGTCCACAAGCTCGCACAGGGTTATAGTTCACATCAAAGAAACCAAATGGAGAGAGCGGGACAAAGTTCGCGGTAATTCGATCAAAGTTCAGCGCGTTACCCCCAGATACTGTCCGAATCCAACCCGATCCATCAATCGCACGCAGCCTTTCGTCAACTAAAAATGTTAGCGGATTGTCTTCTGGTCGAGTTGGATCCAACTGTGTCAAAGGAAGTACCGCAAGATATTCATCTGTAGGAGTGAGACTACGATCTCGATCGATGTCATAGGGTTCCGTATTGCCAGCCGTGTCGTAAAAGAACGTCGGCCAAGTCTCGCGGAAAACTCCCACCGGAGTCGCCATAGAATCGAAACGATAGTTTCTATCGTTTATGAAGGGGTTTACGGCATCTGCTACGCCATTTGGATCCCACAGAGATTGATATGCGCCGTTCTGATCAATCGCGTTATCGAGATAAGGCTCTCCGGTATAGCGGCCGTTTTTGTCAATGTCGAAGTAATACTCCCCTGGGTCGAAAATCCCATTCCTCTCAGTACAGTTCCACGGGCTACCAAGGCAACCAATCCCGTTGATCGTATTGATGCAACCTGCTGGATTATAAAAATCGTCATTGTTCGGATCGCGACTTTGCGACCCGACTAAACCAACCACCGGATCCCCCTGAAAGGCCGGCTCCGCCTCATTGGGCAAACCATCCCAGCCAAAATCCGCAAAGGGTTCGGGAATGAATCGCGGACCTGTAATTCCGTCGAGTTCTTGATACCACTCCAATCGATCCGTTTTTACCGCGCGTTCGATATCTGTGCGCAGCAGCGCCTCGACATAACGAATCCGCGCACGCAGTTCACCGTCGGCCACCAAAATCTGCGCCTTCTCTGTAAACGCCCCAAACGCCAAAAACGAACCCGTCAAAATCACGGTCAGGATGAAAACCGAGATCAGGATTTCCAACATGGTAAAACCTGCTCGGCGATTCTTGCGCTGAGGGAAAAATTTACTGCACAAAATTCCCCCTCTCAAAATCGCGGACGAGAATTTCGTTCACCACACGGTCTTCAAAAACCGTCTGCGCAGCGGGGGGCAGTACAATATTCAAAGACAAATCGTCGAGAATTGGAGAAACGGAAGGCCGGCGCGTATCTGGATTTGTCAGAGGATTCGGCATGTAGAAATTGATTCGATATCTCACATAGGCATCCACCGGCACGGGCAAACCAATCCCACTTTCGTCTACAACTTGAACTACCCCAGCATTCAAACTCAGATTGTCTACTCCACTCCAACGACCTAAAAATCGCCCATCTTTGGCGCGCAGTTCCAAATCGACACTCACCCGCCCTTGTTCTTCAGGCTCGATAAACGCAACTGTATCTCTCTTTGGCTTCCAGACGGTGAAATGCACTGAACCCAAACGAGATCCAGCAGGAATCGGTTTCGAAAAAGTCCCTTCGAAAATACCCGCAGGTTCATAGCGGCCATTGCCATTCCAATCAGATACTAGAGGGAAAATAGGCGCATGATTGTCAAACCAATTCGGATTCAATCCATTTTCGCGATAGAGCTCGCCACCAGTCGGTGCATTATTTTGACTCCAACTGACAAAGGGTTCTCCTGGATCCCAAAACCCGTTTCCATTTTCATCTTGGAAGGGTTCATTCGCATCGTGCTCTCCGTTGGTATTCAAATCGGAATAAGGCTCTCCTGAACAATTACCTGGAGTTGGGCAAACAAAAACGGGTTCACCTCCATCGTAAAGCCCATTTGCATTGAGATCGTTGACGACAGCTTCTCCTGCGTCATGAATCAGATTGCCGTTCGCATCAACAAAACCTTCCCCATCTAAAACACCATTGTTATTGAGATCAAAAAATAAAGGCGTGATGGGGTCGTGCCCTCCATTACTATTTAAATCGACATAGGGTTCCCCGAAAAATATTCTCCCCACATCTGGGAGCAGACCATTACTTGTTAAAACTCTTGGGTCCTCGCCAGCAACACCCCGCGGCTCTCCAAAATCCCAACGTTGATTTGCGTTGAAATCCCAGAAACTTAAAGGTCCAGCCAATCCGTCGTCACGAACTCCATCGTTATCGAAATCGCAAAACGGTTCCGCAGCAAGATATGGCGGATTGATTCCACCCGGAAAAGCAGCCCCCCCTTCGCCGATCTCATTTCTAGTAAAAGGTGTATTGGCATTTGCATTCAGAACTGGCTCGGGTCTTTCATAAAAAACAATATCATCAACTGTGTAGGAGAGTCCCGGCACAACAGAACCACCTGGCTGATAGGGCATCGCATAGCCCCCAAAAGAAAGAAAGCCATCCGAAGTAGGGAATCGATGCCAACCTAATTCCGCCGCAGCATTGATCACTCCAGCTGCAGCACTTCCATAACCTGTATCTGACCAAATCTTGAGTACGGTCTGAGCCAAAGAAGGCCGCATGAGTGCCGTCGCTACGCCAGCGCCCGGATCATAGTCAATATTCGAAGTGTAGCCGATGCGAAGCCACTGTCCGGCTCGCATAGGAACACCCGCAACTGTCGCGCGCACCGCAGCCTGACGTCCTATACCAGCTCCTAGCGGAACGCCGTTACTCCAAATCGGGACAAAACGATAAGCATGAGTGAAATCCTCGCCTCCATCTATTTCAAAATCACCGTCGTGTCCATCTGGCTGTGGATCATCAAAACCGGCAGCAGCATCAAGATCCCAATCCACCTTAACCAACCCATGTCGCCATTCCTGTCTGTTTGAATCCATTAGATCGCCATCTCTGACAACATTCTCATCTACGTCAGGTTCAAATGGATGCGCCAAGTAGAACGTGTCATAGAGATTGTAGGGCTCAAACTGACGAAAATTTAATCCTGGTACGCCTTGATAATCTCCCCATGCAGTAGACAGTTGAGCCTGTGCTCTCCAAGGATGAACTATTGACGGATAATTCCCAACCGGAGCAGCTAAACGTCTTTCATAATGAATATCTGCTGTTCCTGCCGCCAAGTTGTAGTTAGTCAAAACGATTTTGTCATATACCCATAGATCGATGGCATCTGGAGCAAATTGAAAATTGGCAATGTCCGTTGCATTCGCTCCCACTGGTAAAGGCAATCCTCCTAAGTAAGTTTCGGCTGCCTTCAAAATATTGAATAAGGCTTGGTGGCGGTCTGCAGGATCAGCGGGCAAAAACGCATAGGGATTTGCCTTCACTGAAGAGAAATGTTCCCAGAGAACAATCTGTGCTGGTGGCGCATTTGGCGCTTGATTCAATCGAAACCAGAACTCTGTACTTCCACTGAGCGCTTTCCAACCGTTCTCAATGCTATTTGATGGCACACTGTCATAAGCACCGCGAAGTTCCCGCAAAGCATCAATCGCTGGCTGAGGAAATTGATGACCTTGGAAACGGGGAATGGTTTCCTCGCCATTGTCCGAGCGAGTAATCACGGGGGCTGTGGAATCTACCGTAATGGCCTCTACACCAGGTGGAACTGTTCCCTTTGTGTTGAAAATTGGTCTAACACCTAAGGGAATTCGCGGCCCTGTTGCGATTGGCGGGGCATTGATGGCGTTTGCCCCGAGCAAATACTGCGGCTGCACAAAAAATCGACTGCCATCAAAATTCGCTCGTGAGTGAATCCAGGGGACTGGGGGATTCACCACAGGCAAATAAACTGAAAGTGGCGGAGCGTTCTCGCTAGCTTTTAATTTTCCATCGCTGAGTACCGAATCTTTACTTTCCCCATTTTGAAAACCGAATCCCTTGACTTGGAATACTCGGACACTCCGAGAAACTGACGAGGCCACTCCAGCATCGCAAGCAGGAGCCGTCCCAAAAAATTCCGTGGGCAGGGGCGGTGGAGAGGGAACCGCCTCGCGGGTTACGTTGACCAGTGGAGCGCTAGAAAGAAAAAACATTCCTGTCCCGGGGAAGGCCCTGACGGTCACCACCGGCACTTGACCAGCTATGGTCCAAAGACGCGCTGAATTCAACAAATCTATGATTCTTAATCCGTCTCCTGCATAGCTCATCGCGCGCAAACGGATTTTAAAAGGGGCATAGGGATTTCCTGCTGAGCAACGGGTTTCCTGCGGAGCAATTAAAAGAGTTTTTTGGATTGGGTCTAAAGCAAAGCCCGCAGCATTAATCCAGTCTGTCTGATCGTCTACCGCAGCGTTATTGTTTCCATCAAATAAGGGATAGACTGGTCCTTCATCGGTCGTAAATTCCATAGGCAAAGGGTTCGCCAATGGTGCTGAAATATAGGAAGACGCGCCTGTTGGGAAAGCTGCAATATAGGCTCCTCTTCCGTTCCCATCGTGCACCAGGTTGTTCGTACAATTCCAAAGAATAAAAAGTAGACCTGAAACAGAATCCAATTCTAGTCCTACAATTTGCCGTATCACTACGTTGTTGAGAGTGGAAAGAACTCCAAAACCTGGAGGGAAGTTCACAAAGCCTCCCGCTGCTGAGAGCGCGGGAAATGGAGTTGTGGGAACCCCGAGTGCATTGCGAACATCAAATTTGAATAATCTTCCTTGCATAGTTGCACTGTCTGTCGCTGCCACATAAAGCGACTGATCGGAAGAGTCATAGCTCATGAAACAAGGATTGTTGTTGCTGTTCATAGCCATGGCGCCAGACACTTCGATACTGCCAAACGCATTCGCACCTGTCGGCAAAATCTCTGGGAATTGGGGATCTTCTGAATATCGAAGTCTTTGAACTACAAGATTCCCAGTCCCAGCCGCCGACCAAAGTGCGAATACTTCCCGCCTATCTGGAGCTAAAACAAGTGCTCGCGCTCGGGTAAATCCTCCGGGATTTGTTACTGCAGCAGCAGTCAAAAAGACTTCACTCGAAACCATGCCTCCACTTGCATCTTTTCCAATGTCGACGGCTCTTAAGCTTGGTGGGGCATTATCCAAAAGATAGAGCCTTCCCAAATATTGCCCTGGGAAATTGGAAGGTAGGGGAAAATTCGGATCAAAACTCATTGCAGCAATCGTGGGTCCGCCCCCTGTAAACCCAGAACCAGACTGAATAATCCCAAAAGAGTAGGAATTGCCACCAGGCTCCGTCACCGTCCATCTGTTTCCATTGTTGCTAGGTACATTCCTTAGAGGCGATTGACGTGCTTCCTCTTTGCCGGGAGCAAACTCAAAAACTTGCACAATCCCACCCGGATTTGTAACTCCAGGGGTATATGCACTATTTTGAGCAAGGACTGTCGGTCCATTATTGTTTGCTACAAAAAGTAGCCCACGTTTTGAATCGAATGCTGTCACTGAAGGTCGCACCAAAAGAAAAGGTTCCGAAGTACTTTGTGTAGAAAGATTTGGTCTTGCAAGATCTGAGGGTCCAAGCATCTCTTCCAAAGTCACACTCGATTCCATCGTGATTTTGGAATTGTCTTTAGAGGAAGGAAAAACAGTAACACCTCGACCTTGAGAATTCGAAGCTTCGAAATCTTCACGTGAAGAAAGTTTCTGCACATCGAAGACTTTCACCGTTTTTTGAACTTCTACGCGAGCAGAAACCTTTCGAGAAGATAATGCATCAGGGTTAGCCAGTACGTTTCCAATTGCAACATCTTGAATCTGATTTTGGTTGAGTTGATTCAAAACGGGCCCGCCAGATACGGCATAGCCAACTGCGGTGATTTCATAAACACCTGTTGGCCCTAAACATAATTCAGTGGTTGGATACGGAAAATCTTCTTTAGTAAACCGGCTCTGGGGAATAAAGGAGCCTGAATTTGTAGAAGAGAGTTCATTCGGAATTAGCTGAGTCAAAATCCGATCAATCGTTATCTGTCGCGAGGGAAGAGGCGGAGCCCCTCCGAAAGGATCCCCCAATAAACCTCCAGCGATTCTAGTTCCCCATGGAGTAAAACCCGCAAACTTCGCTGTCTCTGCAGCTGTTCCAATCACAGTCCGGATAAACAAATCAAACTCTTGCCAATTCTGAAAAGGTCCTGCACCAATTCCAGGAGAACCTGCTGGATACAAACCAAGCCGTCTTAAAAAGATTGCTCTAGCTAGACCTCGCGCCAGATCTTGAGCAAAAAAGAGATTCGAACGATTGAACTGGGGTGTAGCGAAGTTGTTTTGTGCAACTGAACTCCAATCAAAATCATCATCGGCCCAAACACCACCCGGGCCCAGATCCATCGAAATCACCTGGAAACGATCAATCCGCTTTTTCGTCGGCATGATCAAGCCTTGGTAAATGACTGCTGCGAGAACTTCCTCTGGTGCGGCATTGAGATTGATCGGTGCACGAGATTCGCGATAGATTCCGCGGTCGTATACTCCATTTCCATTCGAATCGATGTAGGTCAAAGCACGTGGTGTCGAAGGAGGGTCATATTGGTTGTCACCATCAAGATCAACGATAAGCGGTTCAGGTTGAGCTGGCAGAGGCGGTGCAGGATCCCATACGCCATTCCCATTGAGATCGTTAAAACTCTCCAACTGCATCGATGAATAGGGAGAATGTGTATGAACTCCATTTCCATCGAGATCAAAATAGGGCTCGCTCAATAAATCAAAAAGTCTATTGCCTTCAGTCCCCTGTACACGCCCGTTAACAACACGGTAATTATCTCCATGTAAATCGGCCGGGTTATTAGGACAGGCGGTGTTATCAACTGGATTGTTTAAAGCCGTACTATCGAAGGCAATTTCTGATACATCCGCAATGCCATCTAAGCCAACATCTCGAAACGATTCCCCTGGATTCCAAAATCCATCACCTTCTCCAAAGTCTCCCGTGTTTGGAAGTCCATCTCTACCATGATCAAAATAAGGCTCACCAGGCTCGGCAAACCAATTGTCATTTGGTCGAGCAGGCTCTGGGATTAAGAGATCTGTCATGCCTGCGACATCCACTGGGTTCAAACCATCTAGTCCTGAATCGTCAGGCACTGCAGGTGTTTCATCGTTAATGGGAAATTGAAAACCTGTATTCAAAAGGGAAAATTGCCAATGCGGATCTAAAATATTGACTGGAAAGCCAAGAGGGTCCGGCGTAACTGGGTTATACATCTCTGGGATCAAATCGAACCGGCTATTCCCTTCCCATCCGGATGAATTCACCATCCGAAAAACTGGATTCCCTCCACAATCAAGGCCTACTTGGGTTGGCGTACCCGCAGAATTGAAATTATCCTCAATATAATCTGTCCCCACACTTGGTACTGAATACTGTCGAAATGCTCGACTCGAACGGGATTCTAGAATGCCAAAAGACAGATCTCTCCCTTGATCATCGAATGCAATTTCGCCAACAGCAGGAACCCAATTTGAGAGTTCAGAGAACATCCTTTCGCGATCATTAACGGTCTTTGGTTCGAAAAGGCTGACATAATGATCTACATCCAATAGTCCGTTTTTCTGAGATGCATCGAAATTGAATAAGACCGGTTCGTTGACTCCAATCTTGTGATCCCAAAGTCCAGAAAACTGGGTCAACGGATAACTAATGGCTGCGGCGTCGTAGCTACCTGGAGCTGGAAACTGTGGGTTTAGAGTATTGGGAATTGGGAAATTGTAAGAAGAATGTCGATGCGGCAGTGGATTTGCTGAATAAAATCGATTCGAGAACGGCGACCAACCACTAAGTGAACTCTTTGCACTGTCGACTCTCCAGTTTCTTCCTCCCGCACCTGTAAAGCGGCGAATAAAAAATGGATTCCAAATAGGATCTTCTTCACTTTTCCAACGACTGGGGTTTGCGTGCACCACGGAAAGAAAAAACTTGCCATAAAGTAACGGCGTAAAATTTTGAGGTGGAATGCAATTGTCTGCAGGCAAGGTGGGAAGATCTGCCATGCTGGGATGATTCGCTTGCCAGCAATTACAGTAGTTGAACTGATTTCCAAAATTGCTGATATCAAGATAATTCGGATCTAATTGATCTCCACCAACCGTCCATTCACGACAAAAATCTATATCCTCAGTCCAGTTTCCTTCTTGCCTCCAAATTGGTGGCGCAGAGCTTGTACTATAAAAGGCTCTTCTTTCGCTTGAGAGAGGAGTAACGCCATCCACGTCGTAAGTGGTGTCAATAATAATTGGATAAAAGAGCAACGTACTACCCGCAGGAGGAATTTCAGTCGGAGTAAAATTCTTAGAAAGGTAAATGGTGAAATGGCCACGGTAGTTGGTTTTTAATGAGGCACAAATTTTTAAACGCGTAAGAGTTCTTCCGAGAGGATCCGAATAGCCCGGCTCACAACCCGCAGTACCATCCATGCAAACTCTTCCAGCAGGATGATTGATGTCCACGAAAATCTTGTTATCGCCTTTGACATAAGACGCGCCATCGACAACATCGTAGTTTGTCGTTGGTTCCCCAGGATCATCAAGCGAGCCGTCTCCGTTTGTATCACGGTCATGACAGAAATATGGATAGAGAACATATTGACTTCCATCACTTAGCCCAATTTCCATATGCCATGCGATATTAGGCAAAACAGGAGGAGCCACGCCTGCAGAATTGTAATAGTCGTTTACGTTCCCTGGATTACAGTCCTTTAATGGGTTCAAACGAAGTGTGTCTTGATACTGTTGCAGACCACGATCGACGTTTGGATTGAGCCTCTCCTTATTATCACAAGTATTGTTCTGAAAAATGTCCTGCCAGGGCTCCGCTTCTGGAGCCAATTGTGAATGGTAGACTTGCCCAACAAGAGGATCTAGCGCTGGAGGCGCAATTGTTGCATAGCTACTCAAAACTTGATTGCCCAAGGGCAGAGAAGGATCTTGCGTCTCCAACGCGACTGTCGGCAAAAGGGGCTCTCCATTTCGATGCACAACTCCATTGGGATCACGCCACGCTTCAATTGTGACAAACTCCATTAAGCGAGAAAGTTCGTCACGACTTCTCTGATCAAAAATCAAATCCCCATTCGAACGACGCACTTCGAGCAGCTGTGTTAAAGATGTAAAGCGACCTCCTAGCAATCGATTACGGTATTTAATAATCGCCACAACATCTGGATCGATCGCACTCACCGGTTGATGAAAATAGTTTTCTTCTTCGGCTTGAGTACTTGCGATTTTCCGAGGTGGAGAAAACAAAGCTGGATTATTGCTCAATGTGTTTTGAACCCAGGTTTGATAAGCCTGAAGTGTGTTTCCGACTGTAACTCCTACGAAACTTGCAATCTGCGTTCCAAAAGCATTGAACGCAGGATTTGGCATTAAAAAAGACTGAGGTGCATCAAGATAAAGCGAGGTCCAATTCGCAGGATTTGCTAAAGGATCTGGAGGATTAACGAGAACCGGCATAGGCTCCCATTCAATTCCTCTTCCATTATTTCCAATTGCAGCATTGAAAGGAGTAATCGGGCCCGGCGACACCGCTGTCATCTGAACCAATCCATCCAGCAATCTCGCTGTCAAAAGGCTAGGTCCATTAATATCAATTTTGGTCGAAGTGTCGATTGCTCTAACAGAAGTAAAGCCCTGTAAAGTTCCATCACCAAACTCTCCAACGCCACCTTCGCGATGCAGATAACGTCTCCAACGAGTATCTGGATTTTCTACAGTGGGCCCCTGGTAAAACCCAGGAAAGGGAGGCAGGTTCGGATTGATGACCCTCCCTTCTAATCCATTCGGATTAAAAATGGGGTGATAATCATCTCCAGCAGGATCTGGATTGGTGATGGGATCGTAGGGAATGTTGATACTGTTACCCGGAATAAAAACGGGTTTTGTTTCTGCAAATGAAGAACGCTGATCAGGACCAGTAGCAAGGTCGAGGCTTGCTCCCCCTACTTGCGACAAATTATTTGCTCCAGGCGCAACAGCGAACAATTGAGAACGGCTTTGCAAACCTACAACCGTTTGTAGAGGAGGATCAAAACGACGATTTCCTTCTGTGATTAGCCCAGGCCCTGCCGGATTTCCTGCAGGTGCACCTCCAGGATTGAAATCGTCTCCACTGGGATCTAAATCTGTAGCGAAGCCCCAAGTGGCGGGTAATGCAGGATCATTTGTAGTAAAAAACCTCGGTTCCAAACTATCCGGCAAATTGTCAGGACCATAGTCTCGGTCAAAAACCTCTCCATCGTTTGCAATAACACCGTCTCCGTTTGCTCCGACAAGAGGGTCCGGAATATCCCCCCCATGCCAGTAATAAGCCTCCGCGGGATCGGAAAAGAATGAACGCGAGATATTTTCACCAAGTCGATCCATGGCGGTGCGGATGCCAGACTCTGCTGCGCGTTGGGCAATTTGTTCGGCCTGGGCACGGTGAACGTCTTCGCTTTCCATAGAACCCAGGGCAAAGAGAAACGAAACGAGAACGATTCCTAAGATAAAAATGACGAGTGCCACGACAATGGCAAAACCTCTCTCTAAATGTGCCAAACGAGTCATAAAATCTCCTTACGGGAAAGCGTGGCTCCTGCGGCAAACAGCAGGACTGCGCAATAAGCCAAAACATAGAAACTGGCTATACCTAGATAGGGGAGCGAG
>CAZMYG010000006.1:0-10991 GCA_964570465.1 uncultured Planctomycetales bacterium | reverse complement strand
GACTGCGCAATAAGCCAAAACATAGAAACTGGCTATACCTAGATAGGGGAGCGAGGCATTTCGGGACACCGCAAAATCAAAACTTGCATTTAATCTCGTAAGATCTGGGAAAATAAGGAGAAAGAACTCCCCTGCCCACTGCCCCAAACCGGGGAGCGATTCATTTTTCTTCGATAAAAAGGGTTGTAAATTGCCAATGGTAAACACGATAAAGCTCAGGATGACGGTTAGAGGTATCGGCAAGAGTAAAGAGAGGAGTAAACAGGCGGCGGCGAGGGTGGCAACTTGGAGAAATCCAAGATAGTAAGCAGCGGCCAAAGAAAGGCCTTCGAAGTACCCTAATTTAAGATAAAGAGAGAGGCCAAAAATCGCCCAAAAGATCGCGAACGCGAGTAAAAGAGCTGTGCAAAGACCTAGAAAGCGTCCGACTAGCAAACCCCAGGCAGAGATCGGTTTTGCCAAGACGGCAAGAATCTGCTTGTTGCGAATTTCTTCGGCGAGAGTGCCGGGGACGGTGAGAAAGACAATTAATAGTCCCGCGAGTACTGGACCAGCAATTCCGGATTCACGCGCGATCTGCAGTTCACGACCAAAACCAAATAGAGTGATCCAGGGCGAAGCAAAAATTAAAATGGCGGTAATAGCGACGACGAGAATATAGACGGGCTGGCGTACCGTCTCGATGCAATAGGCTCGTGCGATACTGAGACTTTTCATCCCCTCCTAAGGTGATTGGCTAAGAACCTCGCTGGCCTGGAACTGATCTCCGAATCTTCATAGTCTTGTTCGAGCTATGAATCGTGTCGAATTCGAATTTGATTTGTCCCACCTGGAAAGTGGCGCCTTCAAGACGCACATCAACCGTTTGAATCGGCCCGTAGGATTCACCGGCGCGCAGGAAGACGGTCATTTTTTTCTGCTCGTCATGCAAGACGGCAAAGGGTGGATCTTCTTTGATCTTGGCAATGCCGTGAAAGGTGTAGCTGTCCTCGGGAATCTGTTGCGCAGCGTTATTCGCACTCGAGAGATTCGCTGCGTTAGGATCGAGAGCTACAGGAATTAACATTTCCTGCACCCACTTAGGCAAAAATGGATTGAGTTTTCCTTCTGCGGCGAGCTGAGCCAAAGGCGGACGGGGTCCAGGCATTTTTTGCATGGCTTCGTTAGCAATGGCAATTTCTGGAGGAGGAATTATTTTCGGTCGGGGGAATTTCACCGCTCGCGGAATGCGTGCGAGTTCTTCCAATCGACCTGCAGCATCGTCGCGTTCACGAGGAACCTCCCCCAATGCTGCATTCCATATCACACCGAAGGCAGAAAAGTTCGCCCCAGCTGCAACCCACATCGAGCCCAGCAAAAGTACGAGCATAAAGATCACGAAGGGAATTCCTTCTTTGGATTTTGCTTCGTTAGCCATGTTTGCACCTCATCGGATCCCCGCTCGAGAGGCCCAATCCGGCGGATTCGCGGTGACTGGGAACTCTGCAGTGTCTATTTCCATTCCAATTGCAGAAAGAGAGACGCGGCAATCGATTTTCTCTCCCCACTTAGCGAGATCGTTGGCCTGCTGTAATTCGAAATCCTCGAGGAAGAAATAGCCATTGCCAGCGCGCAGTCCAGCAAAGAACTGATCAAGCTCCTTCAAAGTGGCCTTCATCTCGATCACGAATGGAAATCGATTCGCTTTCTTGATGGGCTTACTCAGAGAGTGACCGCTTTCGACACGAGGAGAACCTGCCGAAAAAGAATCAATAATGGGCAAGGTCGTGGAAAGCTCGAGTCGCTCGAGCAACTCCTCAACGATCGAAGCTTGAAGTAAGAGTTCGTTGGCTCTTTCAGCATTCAGATCAAGTTGGCCACCTGTGGTAAAAGCAGCATTGAAATTTCCTTCCAGCTGATCCATGCGCACTCGGTTCTTGTCATAAAAGAGCTTGATCTTTTCTTGGTATACAAGCCCTGGATAGCTTGTCTCCGGATCGATGCGATAGTCTTCTCTCGCTTGAAAACTAATTTGATCCCGAAGTGCTGCGTACCCGTCCACAATGCGTTTCTGAAGAATATTGAGATCGGAGTTGATCACCTCGGGAGGAACACCTTGGGTGTAATGCTCTTGATAGAGATCTTGGATTTTTTTCACTGCAGCATCGGCTTTGCGCAAATCCTCTTCGTAGGCATAAGCGACAACCCACTGCAAGAAAATCGCAAATACAAAAATTGTTCCATAGAAGGCGACATTGTTGCGGAAAAACTCTCTCATTGTCCGCCTCCTGTTTGTTTAGCCTTGGGTGTCATGAATTCGATTTCGAATTTATCGAATTTGCGTCCGCCGATTTCGATCTCGCCCTGAGGTTGCGGCTTGGTCGTCATCGGATCCGCGATATTTTCTGCCTTCAAGCGATCCGCAAAATCGATCAACAAGCGTTGGGTACTGATTTCTTGTGATCCGTCGATCAGACCATTGAGAATGATTTTCTTACGTGCAGCAGGGATCACTCCTCGATCGCGCTGATCGTTCACGGGATTAACTCGTACGGAGGAAAACTTCACGGACTCTGGAGCCAAATCGAATATGGCCGCAAGCACTTTCAATCCACCGTCATCTTCAGAAGCATCCAACTGACTGCGATATTGCGAAGCCATGGTTTCGTAGGCAAAAGCTCGGCCACGAATCAAGCCTTCTTCATTTACAAAAGACCGCAATTGCTCGGTTGCCTTCTTTTCGTTGTCTGCCTGCGCTTCTTGGTAATACCAAGCGCGGACACCAGGTAAAGCTCCAAACAGAATCGCAGCGACCGCTGCGTAGGCGCGCATGCGCCCGTGTACACCGAGTCTCTCTACCTTGAGAGAGCCTGGAGTAACAATGAGCGTATCTTCCTGGGCTGCCGCCATGGCAAGACCCAGAGCAATCGAATAATCGCTGGGATCAAAGGCAAGTCCTGGCGCAATTGCAACCGAACTCCACACTTCCGGAGGAACGATTCGCACTGGTGCGCCGAGTTTGCCCGTCATCGCGGCAGCAAGCTCCGTGCAAATGCGACGTCGTCCGAAAAGTCGGATATCTCCAGGCATTAAATCGGGTCGTTTAAGAGTTCCGCGTGCGAGATCGAGAGTACGACTTGCTTCTTCGCAAATCTCATTCATCACTCCCAACCCATCGGCAGGAGCGGTGCCTTCTGTCGCCATCGTGCTCAACGGAGAACGTCGCGCAAAAAGCAAATCCCCATCTTCGATCAAGGAGAAAGTCACCGCACGCAAATCGCTATCGGGAGCGATGGCAAAAAGAGGACCGCCTTCATCGAGGACGACAAAAGTTTCGCTAGCACCAGAAGGAGCGTCGGTACTCGTTTCTCCCCCTTCCGCAGGTGCTGCACTCGCAGGCTCTTCGCGATCGAGAGAAACCATCGGAGTTCCTGGAGGTATGTCTGCCGCAGCCGTGCGGGCGAGATGTAACAGAGACTCCGAGTGCGGAGTAAGGCCTGGTGTTTTGATTCCTACGTTTTTGAATCCCGCGATGAGTCGACGCAGTTCAGCGCCCTTGCTTGCGGCAACAAAAACCAAATCGTGATCGGGCGCAGGAGCTGCCTTAGGAAGTCTTCGATAAGCGAAGTTCACTTCCGTGTCGGTAGGTGACGCGAGAACGGCGCGAATCAATGGCTGGAGATTTTCTCCGGCTGAACGAGGAATTGGAAAATGCCGCAGCAAAACTTCCACCTGGGAAACTGCAACGGAGACTTTCTTCGCACCTTTGCCAAATCGTCGAAGCAGTCCCGAAGAATCCGCAGAGAAACCCGCAGCTCCATTTCCTTCAGGGAAGGTCAGAATCTGTTCGGCGGCTGGATCGCGATCGAATTTCTCGGCGGCAATCACTTTGTAACCGTTGCGCTGTTTTTTCAGCGTCACGGCGTGAATACCGTTCACTCCGATCTCGATACCGACGAATTTTGAACCAAAAGCCATTTGCTACTCGCTTCCTTGCTACTGGTAGAGCGAACCGTCAGGACTCACAACTCGTGCTGTAATGAAAATGTAAAGGTTTATTTTTTCATCAACGTTCGAAGTACTTCGGAACAAAACTCCCAATAGAGGCAAGTCACCCAGAATAGGTATTTTCTGTTTTTCTCTGCGAGATTCGTTCGTGATCAGACCACCGATGATTACCGTGTCTCCGTCCTGTACGGATACTTGGGTCGTAATGAACTTTGTTTCGAAGATAGGTCTTTCAATGGTTGGTCTTTCATCCAGGCCAGGAATGATGACTGCATCGGTCACATCGAAAGTCACTCCCGTATCTGTCCTAATGACAGGTTGGACGAACATTGTGATGGTCTTACCGTCAGCACCAATACTTGGAGTCACCACAAGCGCGCGACCTTCAAAGTTCTCGTCATTGATCTGAGCGACAACAACCGGCTCAGTTTGAGTGATATTGTTAAAACCAGTTCCAACACTTCCTGTCGCCACGTTCTCCACATCGTAATCTTCAATATAAGGAGCGTTTTTCGTCACACCGAGAGTTGCGGTGTTGTTATTCGAAACCGTGACACTAGGAACGGAGACCGTATTGGCAAACGTCGTTCTTTCAATCGCAGAGAGCAGCGCATTGAAAGGCTTGTCTCGAAGCACTCCCTTTAGTTTGAAGTTGCCGACACTTGTAATACCGGGATCGCCAACTTTAGGAAACGGAAACACTGTAGTCGCTTCCTGATCTAATTTTGTTCCTTCTCCAAATCCAGGCGCGTCTGGGAAACCAGAAGTTTCTTCGTTGAAATTGAAGCTAACTCCAAAATCAAAATTCTCTTCGCCTCGGATCTCTACAAAACGCGCTTCAATGCTGACTTGCTTAGCAACACGATCTGCTTCTTGGAGGATTTTGTCGACTTCGGATACTGCCTCACGAGTGCTTTTTACAATCACAATGTTTTGCTTCTTATCGAAGTAGAGTTCGCTGCCTTCAGGCCATGAAGGGACTAATTTGGGGAGCTGTTCAATCAATAATTCGAGATGGGTTTTTTCTTTTTCGTCATTTCCTTGAGTCGCTCCTCCACCAAATCCGCCGCCTGCGCCACCACCGCCTCCACCAAATCCTCCGCCTGCGCCACCGCCGCCTGCGCCACCA
The DNA here is from genome assembly GCA_964570465.1 of uncultured Planctomycetales bacterium. Classification (GTDB taxonomy): domain Bacteria; phylum Planctomycetota; class UBA1135; order UBA1135; family CAZMYG01; genus CAZMYG01. Next base: position 5,875 of record CAZMYG010000006.1, on the reverse strand, counting down.
CCACTGCCTTGTTCATTCACCTGGCTCAATGTTCCCAAAGTACCCAAACCTTCATAACCACCACGGGTATCTTTTCGGGTCACACCAGTGTTGAGTCGATAAACTCGGCTGATAAAAACGGGTTTTTCTGAGGAGACAATCCAAACATTCTCATCATCCACTGTGAAATTGAGTCCTTGAGTACGGGCAATATTTTCGAGAACGTAGCGGACAGTCATTTCCTTGCCGCGGATGGTGAATTTTTTGCCTGCAAAGTTGCCTGGATCGAGGGCGATATTGATTTCAGCTTCTTTGAAGATCTCAAAGAGAACCTTGTCTAGATCTGCATCCTGCAAGTCTAGATGAGCCACTTTGCGCTGGAGCTTTTCTTTGATTTTGAGTTCTTCTTCCTGAGTGATTCCAGGCTTGAGAGCAATCAATGAGCGATCGAGCAAAGGTTTTTCTTCAGGGAGTAATCCTTTTTTCATCGCTTCCAGCGAGGCTCGCGCCTGAGCTTCTTCTCTCTGGCGATCGACTCGATAGGCCTCGTTGTTCAATTGAGAGAGGCGAATTTTGAAGACCATGTTCAAGGCTTCGCGAGAGTTGGGACTCGCAGCAAGCACTTGATCGACTTTTCTCATCGCTTCATCGAATTGAAGCAGGAAAATGTCTTGATCTGCTGCTTGGAGGAGGGCTAAAGAATCTTCCGAAAGCACCGGTGGCATTTGCTTTTCTTCTTCAGAAGAAGAAAGCAGCGCACAACCAGAAAAGAGTCCAGAAGACAGGACGAAGAGACTCGTCACGGACAATACAAATTGCAAACGTTGCGTACAGCTCACTGAGATAACCCTCCTTTAAGGTTTTTCTCTCTGGCACCAACACGGTGCCCCTTCTAAACATCGGGGTCGAGACTTAGGGGTCATCCGCAACGGATGCACCCCAACAACTATACCCTATCGTTTCTTTGCCAACGGTTTTCCTTTACCGGCTTTCCCATTCGCCGTCCCCTCACGAATGAGGAGACTCAAAATGGTGTCGTAAAGGATTTCATCCGGGCCAGAGAGTAAAGGCTGATATCTCAGCGCTACACGGAATCCGACTCGATCTGGATCCCGCATTACCCTTGTCACCCGCCCCGTGGCTCGGGTATAGCGGTTCCGAAATGGAATTTGGATCTTGATGGCGATTTCATCGCCGACCCGAAACTCCTCCTCGGTTACGAAACAGACGCCGTCTTGGGAGATATCCACAATCTCCGCACGCCGTGCGCGCGTGTCGACCAACGAGTCCTTCATATAATAAAGGTGATGGTCAACGAGACGCACACGTGCGTTACGACGTCTTTCGTTCCAGTGCTTGCCGTTTCGGCCAAACAAGCCGGCCAATCGTGCAAAAAGAGAGTTCATTTCAGTGCTCACTGGATTGTTTCGACTCCGCGCCCGGGGAAACCTTAGCCGATTCTAAAAACTTTTCCAGCTTGGAGATTCTTTCACCGATCCCCTGGCGGAATTCGGTGAAATCTTTCTCCTCTGGAGCACGCTGCAAACTGATATTCAGTGCAGCGATTCCTTCTTGAGCAAGTGCTACTAAATCAGCTTTTTCAGCATCGCTCAAATTTTCTTCCTGCTCGTAAGCTTCTAGTTTCTTGCGAATGAATATGGAAAGCAGGTAATGAGAAAAAAATCCGTGTGAATCTACCTTGGCTCCTGCTCGAGCTGCACTAATTGCCGCGTCATGCGCATCAATGCCAGCGGCTTCAAAGCGATCGCCATAATCTTCCGAAGTCCCTTTATCGAAGAACATATGGGCAAGCCAGCGATACATCTGCGGATCATCCGAGTTCTTCTCGATTCCCTTTTTCTGGAAATCGATTCCCTTCTTCACCCATTCCCAAGCCTCGTCCATTTTCCCCGCCTGCTTACGCGCTGCGGAGATGTTGTAGGCCATGTTCCAGGAATTCATTTCCCAGACCTTGGGGAGATTAGGTTGCAAGCGACAAATCATTTCAGAGACGGCGAGCGCGTCGTACCAGTCTTTTCTGGAAAAGGCATCCGCCGCACGCATCCAAAGTAAATCGATGGCCAGCGGTCGCAAGCCACCTAAAACCGTTGTTCCTAGAAAATCCGCGGGATCCATTTCTTCAACGGCGGGCAGGGAGTGTAGTTGCTCGAGTTCCGCTCGATCGCGCAAAAGACTGCGCGAAAAAGCGATGGAGCCCAGTCCTACTAGGCTTCCAGCAACCAAAACTGACGAACTTATCTTCAACTCATCTCCCTTGATTTCAAAATCCATCCCCCAATCGCTAAACTCACAAGCAAGTATAGCACAAGGTATTGAAGGAGCTTCAAATGCCTACCAATACTGTAGTTATAACCAAGTAGCAAATCCTGGCTGCTGTCGAAGCGCTCGAAATCGGGCGCCAGAGCAACAAACAGCTCGATTGCAGACCCTACGAACGGCAAAGAGGGATTTTGGGGACTCGGATTTTCGCTTTTTTCTAAGTTTTTTTTCTCCTCCCCCTCCTCTCCATGATGATGTTCAGGGTCTTCGAGCTCGATTTCACCCTTAAAAATACGCGCTCCAGCTTGCAAATAAGAGGGATAAGAACCGGAGATAAATAGAACCAAGGCAAGGGTTAAGGCCAATTTTCCGTTCATGCAAAGGCTGAAGAGAAGGGCCAAAGCCCCAAGCAGGAAAAGCCCTAGGCCTTTCAGCCAGAAAGCGTTCATCCAGTTCATAAAGGTAGAGCCTTGATTTGGGGCTTTTAAGCGAACTCCTAAATTTTCAGGCCATTTTTTGCTTCCCAAGCCAATTTTCCCGGAAGTGGCAAAAATCTCAATTTTCAGAGGCCCTCCAACAAAACCCCCGGGAACATTGATGACTTGCTCTTCTTGGCCCACTAGCAAGTTTGTTCGCCATTCTTGTCCGGCTTTCAAATTTGTGAAAATCACAGAGACCGGAGCAAAAGATTGAAATTTCCCGGCGACGCTTCCGGGCAAAGCCACAATCCATTGCGACCCTTCGCTGGGTTCGAGATTGTCAAACTTGTAGACAATTTTCCCGCCTTCCCCGAGCCATTTTGCAATTTCCCAATCGCCGGAACCGGCTTCCGTTCCGATCACATCGACGCGATCCGCTTCGAGCAGTCGCGCATTTTGAAACATCGCAGCGCTTGAGATTTCATTCCCCAATCGCGTCAGCGTATAAAAACCGAGCAAACCCATGCCGAGAAAAAGTGCGAGAGAAATAATTCCGTAGCCCAGCACACGCCCGAAAAAATAGGAGAATCTTCCAATTGGCTTTGCGAGCACTTGATGCAATGTCCTCTCTTCTAGCTCGCGCGCAGTGCTTGGCGTGATTAAAAAAAGTAGAGACAAAACAGCAAAGACTGTTGCTGCGGAGAGCGACCAGTTGGTGATGAATTTCGCTTTTTCTTCGACACCGATTGCGGGAAATAATGGAATCGCGCCAACCAACACAAATCCGAAAAGAACGGGAACCAAAAAAATCTTAGACCGCAGCGCCTCGCGCAAGCAGGTCAAAGCAACACCCCAAATTCCGATCACTTCTTCTCGCCTTGAATGGTTCGCAAGAAAAATTGCTCGAGGGAATCGACTGGATTGCTCACAGAAACGAGTTCGGCTCCGCAGGCGGCGGCCGTTTTGCGCATTTCTTCGAGTCCTTTGTCATCGAGTCCGCGGAAAGAAAGCGTTTTGATATCCGAGCGAGTCAGCAAGTCCTGCACGCGGCCTTCGCGAATCTTCCGGCCTTGATACAACATCACCACTCGATCGCAGACTTCTTCCAGGTCGGCGAGCAAGTGCGAGGAAAGTAGAACCGTCGTTCCCTTGCGCTTGAGATCGAGAATGAGATCTTTTACTTCGCGATTACCGATCGGGTCGAGACCGGAGCTAGGCTCATCGAGGATGACAAATTCGGGATCGTTGATGAGAGCCTGCGCGATCCCAATACGCCGCAGCATTCCCTTGCTGTACTCGCGAAGGCGACGTTTGCGAGCATGCTCCATGCCCACGCGTGCGATGAGTTCATCGACTTTTTGCTTGCGCGATGCTGCGCTCATCCCAAAAAGTCGCGCGAAATAATGAAGCAGCTCTTCGCCGGTTAGAAATCGATAGAAATAGGATTCTTCGGGGAGAAAACCGAGCCGTGCTTTGGTTTTCACATGTCTCGGATCAGCGCCAAGTACATAGACAGAACCCGCTGTTGGAAAAAGAAATCCCAGGAGCAAATTAATCGTCGTGGTTTTCCCCGCGCCATTCGGTCCCAACAAACCGACGATCTCTCCCTTTTCGATTCTCAAATCGAGAGAGTCCAAAGCGTTAACCCCTTCCCGCCGGAAAGGACGCCGATAGATTTTGCTTAGCCCTTTGGCTTCTACAACCGCCTCAACACCGCCCATAAGCCGCGAAGGATAGCCGCAGAGCTACTGGGAAAAAAGCGCTAGCCCCAAAAAAAACTGCCCCTGGCGTTTTTGCCAGGGGCAGAAAGGTATAGATATTTTTGCGTGATTAACGAACAGCAGCTTGATCCGCATTCACGTCGAAAGGTGCAACGCGAGGTAAGGTCGGACCAGTGCCTGTGGCCAAGAATGCTGCATTAGGATTAAAACCAGTTCCATACTGGCCGTAATTGCCTAAGAGTCCAGTGAATACTCCAAATCCAGTTGGAGCTCCACCTGCACCAGCTGGTCGATAAACAGCCGAGACGAAGTTATTAGGAGCAACACCCAATGTCGCAGTTCCAGGTCCTGCTGCTACTAGCAAAAACGCTTCATTTGTATCGACAATTCGCTCACCTTGAGCCAGAGTAACAACTCCATCCCCATTGAGGTCATTGTCAATACCAAAACCATTCCAACGAGCATTGCTTAGATAGAGTCCATTTACGACAGGCAGTGCTGCGGTAGAAGTACTACCAGCCATATAGCATTCTTCGCGAATCAGTGTTTCTACGTGTCCATCTAAGAAGCCAACATTTGCAGAGCCTTTATGGCGATTGCTAACAGCGCTTCTTGCGCTTTGGGCAATAGGAGCAGCAGTAAGCGTAATCACAGATCCTGCACCACCCCATGTAAGGCCTCCAGCTGCGGGACCCATGTTAGCTCCTGCAAAGCCAGGGCCAGTAATCGCAGCCACACCGCCACCGAGTTCGCGTACAGGCAAGAAAGTGGGGTCGAGTAGATAAGCGAACGCCCCAAGAGCAGTGCCTGCTGGTGGTGTGTTTGTCGTATTCGCTGCCGTTTGATAAGCGCCTTGACCAGTACCATCGGAATCTGCAACACAGATCGTCAAATCAGGTCTTTGAATCGCGCCCTTGGAAACCGGGAAATTTACGAATCCAGTAGCGGCACCTGCGGCGTTAATCAAATTTACCGGGTCTGCATTACCAAGGTATTGATAGTTGTAACCATAAGACATATTTAGACCTGCTAAGTCCCAATTCGAAACCGCAGGGCAACGATAGGCATCAACATAGAGATTATCCGCATCGCCAGGTGGACGAGAACCCAAGTTATTCGCGACTGCGGTCGCTGCAAGAATAGAAGCTTGCCCACCCATGCCTGTTACGGCGTTCGGGCTGGCATGCATATAAGGAGAAATCGCATTGCTCCACTTGACCATATCCGTCGCGACAAAGCCTACGCCAGTCGCATTGAAAAACTGACGGCCAGGAGGGAAGTTTCCTTTGTCCTGTTCATAGAGAGAAACACCCAAAATGAGCTGTTTCACATTTTGGCTGCAAGCTGTCGACAAAGATTTTTCCCTTGCGGATTCAATCGCAGGGAAAATGATCGCGCTCAAGATCAACACGATCGCCAACACGGCGAGCAACTCGAGCATCGTGAAACCACCAAATCGCTTCGAAAACTTCATGT